>JANXLS010001296.1 GCA_025355035.1 Planctomycetota bacterium
CGGCGATCTGATGCCGCGCTTGTTGAATTTGGAAGGTCGTGTGCCGGTGCTGATCCGATCCAGCGATGGAACACCGGTCAGCACCGTGGATTTGTCGCGACTGCTGCGTGAACATCCGCTGTTGTTACATGAGTTTGTTCAACATGCGGATCGATCGTGTGAGTTGACGCTACGCGCATTGCCAGGGGCGAAACCGAGTGCGGAAAAAATCGAAGCCGATCTCCGCCGCGTGTTGGGAACAGTGCTGCTTGAAATTCACTTCGATCCAACGCTGGGCGATCGCAAGGATGGAAAAGCGCTGCCGTATCGCAGCGAATTGATGTTGGAAGAATAAGAAGGGCAGGATGTTTGTCCCCGCCCCTGAACGGTTTTTGACTTATCCGATCTTTCCACCCGGGGATGGACGCATAGTGCCCTTCTGCATGGCCTGCGCGGCCATTTGTCGCTGAAGTTCCTGAGCGATGGCAGCGAAGTGCGTCTTCAGATCGTCGAGTACGCCCGTCAACGCTTTGTGCTCGGTGTCGTTGAGATTGCCATTTGTTTTGGCCAGGATCACTGCGAGCAATTCGATTGTGTAACGCGCTCCCTGAATATCCATCTCCGCCTGACCGGTATACGGATTTTCCAATTCGCCCAGTTGCATCAGCGCCTGTTGAGCGAGTCCGTCGATAAAGTGAAGGAAAATCTTTGTCTGCTGCGCTTCGATCGGCGACTGCGGTTTGACTGGCGGCATATCGCTGGCAGCCGCACTCGGAGCTGCGGGAGCCGGGTCCTTACCGTCCTTGGCCGCGATTGGCATTTCGGAGGCAGCGTCGGAGGGGACCGGCGTAGAGGGAGCCGCTGCTTTGGCTGCAGCCGCAGCGCGAGCTGCGGCGGCAGCTTCGCGTTCCTTGCGCGCTTCTTCCTTCCAGCCGTCGTCCACTTTCTTGGGCGAGAATTTGAATGCGGGAATTGCGTCCTTTGTTTCGTCCGATTTGACTTCGTCTGGTCCAGCCATCGCTTTGTAACCTCAATGAGTAGGATGATTGTATCGCTCTAGCGTACTCGAATCATCGCCGGATTAAAAGTGAGTGGCGACGGTCCAGCTCGATTGAGAGCGAATGGCGCGTCATTATTTCATGTACGTCGCCTTCACGAACTTCAATGCACTCTCGGTATCCGTCAATGTGTTCTCCAACTGTCGGTCTTCGACGTCTTTCAAAATGGCGGCGAACAACGGACTGGGCTTCAGGCCCAGAGTGATCAAGTTCGCTCCGGTGATCAACGGAACCGGGCGCAAGGTTGCCGGTGTTTCGCGCGCGAGTTCTGCGACGCAGAATTCGTATGCGCTCAAATCGCCGTGACTGGCGAGGCAATCGAGATTATGCAGCGAAAGATGATCGTCGAAATGCGGCTGGCGCAAGAAGCGTTTGAGTGTCGATGGCCGCATGTGTTGCGTGTCTTTAAACGTCATATGTTGATACACAAGCGCCACAACACGGTCGATCATCTCGCGGGGGTATTTCAAACGCTCGAGAATTTCTTCGGTCATCGCCGCCCCGACTTTCTCGTGATCGTTGAAACGAATGCGATCCGTGTTTTGAAATGAGCGCGGCTTGCCCACGTCATGCAATAGCGCTCCCAATGCAAGCGACAGCGGCGCATTTTCGAGTTGCCCGAGCAACAACAGCGTATGTTCCCACACGTCGCCTTCAGGATGAAACTCAGCGGGCTGAGGGACACCTGCGAGCGCGTCGACTTCCGGCAGAATGCGTTGAAGAAGACCGGATTTTTTGAGCAATTCGAACGCACGCCGCGGATTGGGGCCGGTGAGCATTTGGTTGAGTTCGTCGCGAATGCGTTCGGCGCTGACACTGCAGATGTGCACCGCACAATCCTTGATTGCGCCAAACGTCGTGCCGTCGATTTCGAAATCCAATCGCGCCGCAAAACGAACCGCGCGCAGAAGTCGAAGATGATCTTCAGCGAAACGTTTTTTCGGATCGCCGATTGAGCGGATGATTTTCTTTTCGAGGTCGGCCCTTCCGCCGACGTAATCCAGCAATTCGTTCTTAAGCGGATCGAAGAGCAATCCGTTGATCGTAAAATCACGGCGCTTTACATCTTCGACTTCATTGGTGAACGCGACGCAATCGGGGTGGCGCTCGTCCGTGTAGGTGCCGTCGATTCGAAACGTGGCTACTTCAATGCAGAGTGGATCAGCGCCGCGGCTCAACACGCGGACGACGCCGAACGCGACACCGACGGGAATGGTGCGCGGGAAAATCGACATCACGTGCCCGGGCAGTGCGGACGTTGCCACGTCAAAATCCTTCGGCTCGTATCCGCGCAACATGTCGCGCACGCAGCCGCCAGCAAAGACGGCGCGATGTCCGCGTTCGACAAGTTTGCAAACCACGTCCGTCGCGAACTTTTTTAGCGGTGAATCTTCCATTCGGGCGAACACTCGATGTGAGTAACGGTACTCCTTGCACATACTTTCTAAAAAGATTTTATCGCAGATTGCGGTCAGCGAGCGCGGATAATTTTAAAAACATCATTCTTCCTCGACCATCCCCGGGATGGCTTGGTAACGGCACGCGTATCGCGAGGGGCAATAGAGTCCGGAGCATTCAAGCGGTTGGACGGGAAAGCGACCGTTCAGTGTTTTTAAAATATGTTCACGGGCAAGATCAAAGAGTGTTCCGCTGCCTTCGGGTGTCGCTGAATTCAAGAACGCGCGCAGGTCGCCCAGCGGCCATTCCTTGACTTCGATCAATTTCGCTCGGTCACCGTGGCTGCTGAACGGTGTGTCTTTCAGCGGATAATATCCAGCGCGCGACGAACTCCATACGCTCTCAAAATCGACCGCAACGTTCTTTTGGTCGCGTAACTTGAAGAGGTAATCAACGGCAGCAGCGATGTAGATCGGAAGTTGCGCCGATTGCAGTGTTGACATGCTCGCGAGTTCCGTCTTCGTTTTATAGCGGTGTCCGCGCCCCAGTTTGTAGTCGATCACGCGAACCGCGACGACCGTTTCGACACCGTCGCGTTTTTCGGTTTTTAAATCCAGGCGATCCATGCGGCCTTTGATTCGCAGAGTGAGCGGCGACGTTGAATTCTTGTCGGAGTGCAACGGAACTTTTAGTTCCGGGACACCGCTGACTGCTTCCGGGCCGAAATCGAATTCGACTCGGGCCGGGTGGAAGCCATCGGATTCGAGCAATTCGCAATCGAGCCACGTTGCAAGCACGGCACGCAATCGCTTCTCCTGTAATTTCCAAAAGCCCGTGTGACCGATGAATTTTTCGGACGATGTTCGGACCAATTCTTCGCCGGCAAAAAATAATAGCCGATTGACGTAAGACGCTTTCTGCTTTGGATCGAGACGGGCGGTCAATTCACCAAACTTTTCGGCGCGGACGAGTTGCTCTTTATAGAACCGATTCAAGACGGAGTGCCACAATTCGCCGACGTCGAGCGGCGACACTTCGTTACCCGGCTCTTCGGTTTGGTTTAAACGACAGACGCGTTCCAGCAGGAATTGAAAAGGACACGCGGCGAGTTTTTCGAGATCGCTGGGACCTAACATCGGATCCCCGATACCGAGCGGAGCCAGGCGCTTGGAAACGCTGCTTTCCATTTCAGAAAAGTCTGCAGCTTTGCCGACAGAAGGCGCATCGATATTCATCGCATCCACAATGCCATCGTAGATGCTCGCTGCTTGAATAGTTCGTGTTGCTGTCTCGCCCCGCTCGTGCTGAACGGCAGCGATGGCTTGATCGAGGAAGAACTGATAGCGCGCGCGTTCAATGGCGGCGGTTCGCGCGAGTGATTTCAAACGCGGAGCGGTTGCGAATTCCGCGAGCGCTGCCCTCGGCTCGTCGTAGGAATTGCTCTTCAGGGTAGACGGCGACGCATGACCGCCGCCCAACACCCACGCGGTGCGAAGTTCGGCTTCTTCTGAATTGAGGCATTCGGACAATAAAGGTGCCGGGTGGATCGACAAACTTTTTTCGACGGGGCCGGAGAATTCGTCCCAGAATTCAGACGCTCCGAGCGCGGCGCCGTCAAAGCCACGTTCGGGACGGGAAATGAGTATCGATTCGGTCGCGCTTGCAGCAGCTCCGCCAAAGAGCGCGCGTTCCTCTTCGTCGGTTTCGTGGCTCAAGCGAGGAGCGAGAAACGCGCTGGACTCGCGGTCGCTGACGCGCGAACCCAGCGCGGTGCGCAGGGCGCGTTCGGCTCCCTGTCCGAGCAACGGGTCGCTGCCGGGTCGCGCGGGACAAAAGCCTTCGGCCATTCCACCGATGACAAGTCGTTTGAATTTCAATCCGCGCAGATCGTAGAAGTTCAGAATGCGCACACCGCCCAGCTCCAACCCGTCAGCGCGTATGGATTGCTCCTGCATCGCTGAGTTCAACAGTTCAGCGAACGATGAAAGGGAGATGCGCTCGGTGGTTGCGTTTGGAATTTCAGAAACGCTTTTCAACGCGGCGTCGAGCGCGCCCAGCGCGAGGCGTTCTTTAAGCGGTGCGCCTCCGGAATGCGATGAATCGAAAGTCGCCAAACTTAAACCGGCGATTTCAAAAAAAGTTTGCCACGCCAGCGCGTGCGCTTGGGCGGTTCGCTCGGCACGCATGGCGTTCATGCGTTGCAGAATGACGACGAGTGCAGACGCATGACGCTCAAGTTGACTCGCTGGACGCGACGCTTTTGAATTCGTTTTTTTTGGCAAAAATCGTTGGAGCTTCGCAAGCCACATCGCTGCCGCATCGACGTTTTCGGTATCGTGCGTCTGATCGATTCCTGCTCTAAGCGCCAGAGATCGTAATGCGTCGGCCGTGATGGAG
>JANXLS010001319.1 GCA_025355035.1 Planctomycetota bacterium
AGATAACGCTAGAAGCTCGCAACGAAGAGCCGGACAAAAAGCGCCGGATTTTTCCATGCGAGCCTTTTTCAACGGACTGTTAGTTGTTCCAGTTATACACGCCCGAATAAACCGTATCGACCGCGCCTTCCAAATACGGTCGAGCCGCCTGGTCGCCGGTCAATTCGAAATGAATCGTCAGCGTTCCGCCGCCGGCGCTGACTTTGACCGGAGACGTGTAGCCGAACGCGTACGATGCGGCGATCGCGGCGGCCGTCGATCCGGTTCCGCACGCCAGCGTTTCGTCTTCAACACCGCGTTCGTACGTGCGGATCTGAATCGTGTTGTCCCCCAGCAACTGAACAAAATTCGCGTTCGTGCCCTTGGGCTTGAAGACGTCGTGGTAGCGGATGCACGCTCCGGCGCCTTTCACGTCCACCTTCGACACATCGTCCACAAACTGAATCGCGTGCGGTACGCCGGTGTTCAGGAAATAAAGCTGAGTGTTGCGGCCCAGCACATCGACGCCGTCTTTGCGTTCGACGCGGGAAGGCTGCGAGAGCTGCACTTTTGCGGACGTGTTGTCCGTCGAGACGACAGCGTTCAGAGTTCCGGGAATCACGTCGATCGTCTGTTCACCACCCGCTGCGCCGAGCTGTTTGGCGAAGACCGCGAAGCAGCGTGAACCGTTGCCGCACATTTCAGCTTCCGAACCATCCGCGTTGAAAATCCGCATGCGCAGATCGTGGCCGGGTTTGCTGGCCTTTTCGACCAAAATCACGCCATCGGCTCCAACCGCGATGCGATGCGGACACGCTGCGCGAGCCAGTTCAGCCGCCTCGCCCTCCTTCAACAACCCGGAGCGATTGTCGACCATGATGAAGTCGTTGCCGGTGCCGGACATTTTTACAAAAGGAATACTGCGCATGACTCTCTCCGATTTTAGTTTTGTTTTTGAAACGGTTCACGGTAAGTCACGGTATGGCCTGTATTCCCGCCAACTCCGCGCTGCTCAACGCTCATTTATATTCGACCCGCCCCGTTCAGGACATTATTTTCCGCGCAGATCGAAACACATCAGCCGCGGCGGAGCGCCGGTCAGGTCGTCCTTGTGATTTTGGACAACATAAAGCAGTCCTTTGCTGAGGACCAGTGGCGTCCATGTTTCGCTGGCGGCAAAGAGCCAACTGCGCGCGATTTCCTTCATCCCCTGCGGTGTCAACTGCCAGCATTGCAAGTGCCCCGCTTCGCCGAGACAAAAGAAATGCCCGTCGGCTTCGAGCAACGATCCGCGGTAATCGCCAACCGTGACTTCGCGCGT
Source organism: Planctomycetota bacterium (assembly GCA_025355035.1). GTDB lineage: Bacteria > Planctomycetota > SZUA-567 > H5-PLA8 > H5-PLA8 > JANXLS01. The sequence goes on from JANXLS010001319.1 coordinate 1,301, forward strand.
CTTCTTTTCCTTCGTCACGCGGTCCGTGTACGGGATCGTCTCCGTCCACTTCGGCTGTTCGCGCCACATTTCTTTTCCGGTTTTCACCTCGAAGCAGGTCAACTGCGAGTTTTGATCGTGGCGGCCATCGAAGCCATAAAGATACCCATCCTTATGAATCGCCGTCATGAAATGGATCCCGAATTCGTCGCTCTTCCACGCTACTTCCGGTTTGATGCCCGGAAGAATATTCAGCAACACCCCGCCGGTCTGGTACGTCGCGGAAATGAACACCTGATTGCCGATCACGACCGGACACGACGCGTTCACCGATTCAAACGACTTGCTGCGCCACGGGAATGTGAAATCAACGTTGCCATTCGCCGGATCGATGCACACCAATCCCCCCGTCGGCGGCTTGCTCGCTCCACCCGCAAAGACAAAGACGCGGCGGACGCCTTGAACCGTGCCTGGTATCGGCGACGCGTAACTGGGCCCCCAGCCATTCGCATCCGAAGACCACGCCATCTTGCCGCTGTCTTTGTCGAACGCCGCGACGCACGGGCCGTCAGGCGCGCCGACATTGATGATCAGCAGATTGCCTTCGAGCAGCGGCGTCGTCGCTGTGCCAAAAAAGTCCTGCGGCACTTTGAATTCGCGATCAATTTCGCGCGACCAATAGACCCGCCCGGTCGTTAATTCCAGGCAGTGCAATTTGCCCTGAGCGCCATACGTGTAGACTTTGCCGTCGATGATCAACGGGCTGGCACGCGGACCATTGTTGTAGCCGTAGCGGTCTTCGTAGGTCGTCGGATACGCAAAACGCCAGAGCCGTTCGCCTGTTTCAGCTTTGAGGCATTCCACGATTTCCTCGTCGCCTTCGCGGTGCATGTAGACCAGGCGTTCACCGGCAATGGATGGCGACGTGTAACCCGTGCCGCGTTTCATTTCCCACAGCAACGGCGGTCCTTCCTTCAGCCACTCCTTTAAGAGCTTCGTCTCCGGCGAACGCATGTCATGCGTCGCTCCTAAAAAACAGGGCCAGTCGCTTGTGACAGCGCCGATAGCAAGCGCCTTTGGTGCAGCATGAAACGTGACGTTGGGATGCACCGTCGGTTTTGGCGCGTCCAGCGGCGGGAGCGTATTCACCACTGGCGGAGCAGGATCTTTCGATTCAAATGAAAAAGCCGATGAGGCACCGAGCAGAGCGACGAGACTCGCGGCCAGCAAAATATCACGACGCGACGTGAGAAGCATTCAAATCTCTCCGGATGAAACAGCACCGTTTTTAATTGTGCCGGGAAAGTCGAATTTTGAAAATCAAAAACCACGTTCGAATTTCCGCTGGAAGCGAACAGGCGCTGCGCGGAGCGAGATTGTTGCGACTAAAACGAGAACGGATTCGGCGGCGGAGTTCCGCGTTTGGGCCGATTGCGTTCGTCGGGCTTGGGGTTACCGGGTTTGGATTTTTGCTCCTCAGCGGCTTTCAACTCATTGATTTTGTCGATCTGATCCGGCGTCAGGATTTTCGTCAGATCTTCGATCATGGTTTTGGCGACTGGGGCGGCTTTGTCGATGAGCTTTTTGATTAATTCAGCGACCGCTTCCTGCGTGGCGGCCTCATCGCTTTTACGCTTGGCTTCGAGAATTTTATGGATCGCCGTCTTCATGTCGGGTTCGGTCAGAATCTTCAATCGCGTGCGCTCTTCCTGTGTACGCATGCTGTTCAGCTTCCGCTTCTGCTCGTCGTTCAAATTCAATTCTTTGCCGTGATCCAGAATGAACGCAATACCGCCTTTTTCGTAAGCTCGCGCCGTCGTGTTGACAAAAGCGGCGAGCAGCAACGCGGCGGCAAAATACATCGAAAGCGATTTTTTCATGACCCGTCTCCTGCTGTGTGACGCGACCGTGCTGGATTCTACGCCACAGTTTGAGGGAAGTTCAAACATGTTGGGGCGTCGCAACAATTCTTTTAGTCATAGCGCACATGAAATGCCACTTTTTCAACCGCCCAGATACGCTTTCATAACCGTATCGTCGCGCAGTAAAATTTTCGGATCGCCTTGGTTGACAACGCGCCCCGTTTCCAGCACGTACGCGTGGTCCGCAATTTCGAGCGCCTTCCGCGCGTTCTGTTCGACAAGCAAAATGGTGACGCGGCGCGACTTCAATTCCTTGAGCACTTCAAAAATCCGGTCGATGATCAGCGGTGCAAGGCCAAGGCTGGGTTCATCAAGCATCAGTAATTTCGGGCGCGACATGAGCGCCCGCCCTAGAGCGAGCATTTGTTGTTCCCCGCCGGAAAGCGTTCCCGCCAATTGCGTCGCGCGTTCTTTGAGAATTGGAAACAGGTCGCGCATCCCCTGCATGTCGCCGGCGATCTCCGCATCGTTGCGCGTGTACGCTCCCAGCGCCAGATTTTCATCGACAGTCAAATCCGGAAAAATCCGGCGCCCTTCCGGACAGAGGACCAAACCATGCTCGACGCAGCGATGCGGCGCAAAACCGGTGATGTTTTGGCGATCGAATACCACCATTCCATTGCGCGGCGGCTGCAGCCCGCAGATGGCCTTCAACGTCGTCGTTTTGCCAGCCCCATTCGCCCCAATCAATGCCGTCAACTGCCCGCGCGGTACAGCGAGACTCACGTTCTTGATGGCATGAATTCCACCATAAAAAACGTCGATGTTTTGGACTTCGAGCAAGGGAGGATCGGGAGCTTTATCGTTCATTTGTTCTCGGTACCGCGTGGGAGTTAACTGCATTTGTGATTTGGCATTGAGCGGCACATGCGCGCGAGTACTAAAATGACAAATGCCAAATCTCACATCACAAATGCCAAATAGTTCCTGCCGCTTACCCATCATTCTCAGCGTAGTCTTTCCCCAGATACGCTTCAATAACTTTCGGATGCGATCGGATTTCCGCAGGTGTTCCTTCGGCAATCGTAAGGCCATGGTCGAGGACAAGAAGGCGATCGACCATGCCCATGACGAACGCCATGTCGTGTTCGATGACCAGAAGGCTGACGTTGAATTTCGTTTGGATGTTGATGAGCAGTTGTCGCAGCGATTCGGATTCGGTGTCGTTCATCCCGGCGGCGGGTTCGTCGAGCAGCAGGACTTTGGGCGCTGCGGCGAGCGCTCGGGCGATTTCGAGTTTGCGTTGTTCGCCATAGGGAAGATTACCGCTGAGCATTTGGGATTTTTCCGCGAGGCCCATCAATTCGAGCAGATTCTGCGCGTCGCTCCGGATGCGTTTTTCTTCGTCGCGATGGCTGCGCGTTTTTAAAACGGCGGAGAGAACACCGGATTTGCATTGCGTCTGAAAGCCGGTCATCGCGTTTTCGAGAACGGTCATGTCTTTAAAAAGCCGGATGTTCTGAAACGTCCGCGCGAGACCCAGCGCGGTCACGCGATTGGGCTTCAAACCGCGAGTCGCTACGCCGGCAACATGAATGCTGCCGGTATCGGGTTGGTAGGCTCCGGTGAGAAGATTAAAAACAGTCGTCTTCCCGGCACCATTCGGTCCAATCAAACCCACAATTTCGCCTTCGTCGACCGAGACCGAAAATGCCGTCACGGCCGCGAGCCCGCCAAAGCGTTTGTTCAGGCCCTTCGCGACAAGAAACGGCGCGCGGGAAGCGGGTGAGTTGTCCATTCAATCACTCCTTTCGCGCGCGTTCACTTCGAAAATTTCGGCCACTTCAACGTCACGCCCTTCAAAATTCCTTGCGGGCGGACAAGAACGACAACGATCAACAGCACCGAGAAAAGCACCTGCCAGAGGTTCTTGATTTCGCTGTACACAACGCCGCCCTGCGTTGGATCGTAGAAGACGGGGATGCGCGTCGCCGGAAGCCAGAGCGCCAGCAACACCGGGATGAAGTACAACGTGATCGTCGCCAGAAACGTTCCGAGCAGATCGCCCATGCCGCCCAGCACCACCATGACCACCATCAACACACCGGCATTGAAATTGAAATCTTCGAGCGTGACGAAGGAATTGTAATTGGCAAAGAGCGCTCCGGCAAGACCCGCGACCCCCGCGCCGCTGGTGAAAACCAGCACCTTATAAGAGGTGAGATTCACGCCGAGCAATTCGGCCGCGCGCTCGTCGTCGCGAATGGCCTGAATCGCACGGCCATGTGACGAGCGAACAAGATTGCGGAGCAGAATCGTCGTCAGTCCCGCCATGCCCCAGGACAAAGCAATGTAAATAAAGTAATTCGGAATCTTCCCCGTCGCGTCGCGCATCACATTCGGAACGCTCAGCCCCAACGACGATCCCAACGGCGAACAATTCTGGACGACGTTGCGAAGAATTTCGCTGAATCCCAACGTGGCGATGGCAAGGTAATCGCCTTTAAGTCGCAGACACGGCAGTCCGACAAGAAATCCGAACAACGCTGCAACGAACGTTCCGACTCCAAAACTCAGAACAAATCCGAGCCAATTCAACCCGGTCCCGTGCGGAAGAAAAACGACCGTTGCTCCCGCCGCGTACGCTCCAGCCGCCCAAAAGCCCTGATGCCCCAGCGAAAACAGGCCGCAATAGCCATTGATCAGATTCAGCGACAGCGTAAGCGTCAGCCAAATCCCCACCATAATCAGGTGGTGCCCCCAAAATGCTACGGCCTGATCGAACATCGTTTTCCCTTAACAGCGGTTCAAAGTTTAAAGTTAACGGCTCTCGGCTCAGAGTTCAATGTTCAGAATTAATTACCGCACGTTTATGTCCAACTTTGAACTTTGAACCGCTTTTAAAGTTTATCGCTCGCCGGTTTTCCGAGCAGACCGCTCGGACGGACCAGCAGCATCACAATCAAAATCGCGAACGTAAACGCGTCGGAGTACAGCGAACCTTGCGGAATCATCGATGAAACAAGCGCTTCGGATACGCCGAGCAAAAGGGCTCCGGCCAACGCACCGGGAATGCTGCCGATCCCGCCGATCACGGCGGATACAAATGCCTTCAATCCAACCATCAACCCCATCAGCGGCCCGACGCTGTTGTAGTACATTCCGCCGCCCAGCGTCCCGCCCACTCCGGCCACAAACGCACCAATAAAAAATGTCCCGGTGATCACGCGGCTGACATCAATCCCCATCAACGACGCCGCGTCGAAATCGTGCGACACCGCTCGCATTGCCCGGCCAAAACGCGTGTGTTGGACGAGCAGATACAAAAGAAGCGTGATCGTTGCGAGAACGCAGATGATCAGGCCATCGTAGCTCGTCACGGTAACGGCAGGGTAGCTGTAAACGGTCGCATCGCAGCCGTCCTTTTTTGCTTGCGCGAGAATGCCGTCGAGACGTTTTTTGGCGAATTCATCCAGCGCGTTGCCGCGTTGAACGACGTTGTCAACCAGCGTTAAACGCCCGTGTTCTTTCGGGACCGTAAAGACCACCGAGACGTCGCGTTCGGCCATGACACGTGCATTCGGCACAAGCGATTCCGGCTGAATCTGCATGCGCGGGTAGCGCTGTGAGGTGAACGTGTGCGGGTAGGGCCGATCCTTCGCGCCGAACGTTTGCTGCGCTCCGTTTTGCATCAGGAGCGACACGCCCAACGCGGCCAGCAGCGCGACAATGCGCCCGGATTTTCGCAGTGGCCGGTAGACAATGCGTTCCACGATCACGGCCAAAATACCCGTCGATATCCCGGCAATAAGGATCGCTCCCAGCAGCGCCGCGAAACTCACATCCGCTCCCGTTGCACTCCCGCCAAAGAGCAACATCAGCGTGTAATAGCCCACGAACGCTCCGAACATGTAGAACTCGCCGTGCGCAAAATTGATGAGCTTGATGATCCCGTAGACCATCGTGTAACCCACGGCGATCAACGCGTAAATACATCCCAGCGACAAGCCGTTTAATAGATAGCAAATAAAATTAAGCATGCGTGTTTAATTTCAAAGTTCGAAGTTCCAAGTTCCAAGTTCAAATGTGTCGCGCCGTTAACTTTGAACTTTGAACCTTGAACTTTGAACCGCCGTTAAGGCTTAATCGTTTCCTTGTATTTAAACTTCGTCTTTTCCGTTTCGAGAACGACGGCTTCCTTGACCACTTCGCGTTCGGCGTTCAGCGTGATTGTTCCGCAGACACCTTCGACGCCTTTGATCGAATTGATCGCGTCTTTCATCGCAACAGGGGTCAATTCTTTCGCGCGATTGACGGCGTCGGCTATGGCATACGATGCGTCGTATGCGAGAGCGCCCATGGCAGTCGGGTCGAGTTTGAAGCGCGCTTTGAATTTCTTGCAGAAGTCTTGAACCTTCGGATTCGGATCGCCCGGATCGAAATGATTGGCCAGAAAGTTTCCTTCGATCGCCGGACCGCAGAGCGTGAACAGTTCCGGATTGTCCCAGCCGTCGGCACCGAGGAACGGCGCTTGCAAGCCGCCTTCGCGAGCCTGTTTGATGATCAACGCGACTTCGTTGTGATAGCCGGGAACCCATACGACGGCGGGATTGATCTGCTTAATTTGCGTGACCAGCGTTTTGAAATCCTTGGCGCCTTTTTGATACGCCAATTCTTCCGAGACTTTACCACCTTCATCAGTGAATGTTTTCTTGAACGATTCGCAGAGCCCTTCGGAATAGGCGTTGCCTTTTGCAGCGATGATCACAACGGTGGGAGCTTTGAGCGTTCGGCGGGCGAAGCGGGCCATGACGGCGCCCTGAAAATTATCGTCGAAACAAATGCGCGAAATGAACTCGCCCTTCTTCGTGATGGTGACGTTGGTTGACGCGTGGGTCATCAGCGGGACTTTTTCTTCCATCGCCACGTCCGCGGCGGCCAACGTGCGGTTTGAGCCGACAGAGCCGATCACGGCCAGTACGCCGTCCTGCGTGGCCAGTTTTTTCATGGCGTTCTTGGACGCGTTCGCCTCGCTCTTGTTGTCTTCGAAGATGGCGCGCATTTTGAACTTGGAATCGGGTTTGGCG
>JANXLS010000038.1 GCA_025355035.1 Planctomycetota bacterium
ATTACACATTCGTTCTCGATCGGCACGGCGTCGCGCGAGAACTCTCGCTGCCCGCCGCCGGAAATGAATTCAGCAATTCCCTGCTCCATTCCTACCGGATTCGCAACGGCGTCCTGCACAATCCCCGCAACGACCGCCGCACCACCGTCGGAACCTTCCACGTCGCCGAGGGCGGTCTCGCGATTCCAGGCGACAAAAAAGCCGTTCCCAAAAGCGTCTTCGCCGAACTGTTCCGCCGCGCCCTGATCGCGACCCGGGAGATTCTGCAGTTGCCTTTCACCGCCGGCGGAAGCGAGCCGGCCTGCACGTTCGTCTCCCTTCTGTTGCGGCCCACGGTCTGCCCCGAGGTGCCCGGCGTCGGACCGCAAAAGTCGATGGAGGTCCGATTTTTCGCCCCCGGCAGTCTGGTCAGCAATCTCGATTTCGTCGAATCGATCTTCGGGAACGCCGGCGATCCGTTCCTCCCGGAAAATGACGCCGGCCTCAACCCCGAACATTGGACCGGCCATACCGGTTGCGTCATCCTCGCGCCGCATCTGGTCGAGGTGACCAAGAGGGAACTCGGTCTGCCGCCGTATGACTTGGCCACCCCACGCCAACGCCGCGACGGCATGTGCTGGAAAGACGCGTCCGAATGCTACAACGGAGGCAGCGCCTTTAAGCTCGTCTGCCGCACGATCGACGGCATCATGGTCACCATCATCGCCGACAATTATTTCGGCTATTGCAAAAAAGAAGTCAAAACCCAGATCAGCATGGCCGCGAATCTCTACGGTCTGGCCGAGGAAGAACACGCTGGCGGAGCGCTCGCCTTTCCGCGCTACAATTACGGTGAAGACATCGACGCCACGCGCCCCGCGCGACGTATGCATCTCGATGGCCAAAACTTCATCGAAATGAAGCGGCTGTACTCCAGCTTCATCGACTTCAAGCCCGAAGGCTACGGCGTCGATAAAAAATTCCCGAACATCATCTACGTCCCTGAAGACACGCGCATCGAACTCGCGACCCAAAAAGTCTCGTGGACTCAGGACGGCAAAGAGCAGAGCATCAAGCTCCTGTTGAATCACATCTACGTCATGCCTTCCGGCTACAAAGCCCAGCTTGAAAAGCATCCATCCGCGCCATCGTGGCGTCTCGTCGGAACCGAAGCGGAACCGACGTTCTGCCACAAGCCCTGCACCGTCTCCGGCGGCGGAAAATCCGAACTTTCCAAATCGATCACCGACGCCGTCCTTTACGGCCCGATCTTCGTCGCTGACGCCAAAAAAGATTTCGATCTCGTCGATTCCATCATCACGCGCAACTACAGCGGCCGCTTCCTGCCGAGGTACCGCCGCTACACCGACGAACACACCTCGCGTCCGATCCTCAGCCCCCAGCGTTCGCTCGGTTCCGTGATCAAACTTTTGACGCCGTCGGTCATCGAATACACGCCCGAATACAACGCGTGGCTCGAAACGATCCCCAACCACATCTTCGCGCTCGTCTTCATTATCAAGCGCTTCCACCGCGCCGAATGGAGCGACGATTGGCGCTCGCACTTCAGCGTCGATACCGTCAACGGCAGCTCCGGCCACGAATTGAAGCACGACGGTCGCAGCCTCGTCGGCAGCTACCTGCGCGTCGGCCTCGCCGCCAACGGCTCGTGGCGCACCCACAAGCTCCGGCAGGATTTCATCTCCGCTGAAAAAGTGCAGATGGAAGACGACATTACCGCGTCGGTCGTCGTCCCGCAGCAATGGGTCGCGCCGTATTACAAACCGTCGCACGAACACTCGCTGAAGATCGCGCTCAACTGCGAATACCGGTTCTTTCAGCGCCCCGACGACGCCATCCATCGCGGCTACGACAAACAGGGCGAACTCGACATGAGCCAGCCCGGTAACTTCATCTCCAATTTCCAACCGCTTCCGCACGATGAAGCGATCAACCTGATCGAAGACACCGTCCATTTCGAACAGTTCTCCGAACCCATGCGCGCCTTGATTCGCCGCGCCGCGAACGATAAGCCCGGCACCTTCTTCGTTTCGTCAGCGCATCCTCGTCTGGTGGATGGCAAGCCCACGCAAAACCCGCGTTACCTTCAGGTCCGCCCCACGCTGACCCACCCGATCAGCGAGTACCTGGCCGAAGTCGGCGCGCGCCTGAGCCGCCGTCTGCCCGCCGATGCGCCCGTGATTTTCCCGGTCAACGCCGTCCTTGCTGGCCGCCGCAACAACCCGCCGGACACCAAAGCTGGCATCCGCCCACTGGCCGTCTACAACCCGATCCACTACCAGGAACTGCCCGAGCTGTTCATGGATTTCATCTGCAGCCTCACCGGCAAATCGCCCTCAACCACCGGTGCCGGTTCCGAAGGTGCTCTGACCAAAGGCCCCTTTAATGCGCTCCCGACGACCGCCGATTTGAACAACGCCCTCGTCTCCTTTATCCTGACCGGCCACGACGGCCTGACGACCGCCGCCGGTTACGTCGGCCCCAACGTTCAGGTCAATCATGACATCAGCCTCCTCGTCCCGGAAATCTGGTGCCGCTTGCGCCCGGAAGAACGCGACATCAAAACGCTGATTGAGCAAGGCTACTTTGAAAAGATGGAGGACTTTGATTACGAAGGCCGAACCATCGCCGCCAGCCGCTTGGGCTACCGCATCACCAACCGTTTCGTGCACACTTATTTCGGACGCGTCTTTGACAACCCCGTTGCCGTCTTCGACGAAGCGATGATGAAGCCCGAAACGCAGAACATGTCGATTTTCGTCGACGGCATCGAAAACGTCGTCGAAGCTCAGAAGCGTGTCGCCTTGCAATACTTCGAAGACAATACCGTCAAGGCCGCATGTCCGCCGATTCAAGCGCTGCTGCACATCATGGCTCACGGCGAATGGAATGGAAAATCCGCAGCCCATCCCGACGTGCGAGCCATGTTCACGAAAGAATATCTACTCGCCAGCGACTGGTATCAGGAACGTCTGAAGATCAAGCAAACGCGCGACGCCGCGCATCTCAGCGCTTGCATCGCCTACGTCAAAGCGTTCCTCTCCAAGCCCAGCCACGCCGAACCCATCGCGCGGTTGAAGCTGAAGGACCGCCTGCAACAAGCCGAAGAAGCCCTCGTCGCAGTCCTCTCCAAGGACTACCTGACAAAGCTAATCGGCACAATGGGCGCCGACCCCATCACCGCCGAATAATCCACTCTCGCCCGGGGGAGGTTCAGTCCTCTGGGCCTATGCTGCTCCTTTAGAGCGTTTTTCAAATGGATGGAGACAAAGATGCGCGGCGCATCTTTGTCTTCAGACATTTGAAAACCGCTCTAGCAGCCGTTTGAAAAAAAGAGGCACAACGAAGATCCGGCTAAAAGCGCCGGATTTTTCCATACGAGCCTTGTTCAATGGGCTGTTAGGGCCTGTAAAATAATAAACTGAAGAAGTCCGCCGCGTATTTCGGCCTGGGTCGAGGCGGACGCGAAGGAAGATATACGAGTGTATCTCTGACTG
>JANXLS010000109.1 GCA_025355035.1 Planctomycetota bacterium
ATGTTGAACGGCCCGTACAACGAAATCGATCCCGGCACTCTCGTCGAAGTCGTCGAAAAAGACGGCCGTTTCGTCGGCCGCGGATTCTACAATCCGCACTCGGAAATCGCCGTGCGCCTCTTGACATGCGCGCCCGAAGCCTACCCCGACCGCCGCTATTTCATCGGTGCCATCACCCGCGCCGTCAAACTGCGGCACGACGTCTTGAATCTGCCCAAAGTCACCGACGCCTACCGCCTCGTCCATTCCGAAGGTGACGGTCTCTCCGGGCTTGTCGCCGACAAATACGGCAAGTCGATCGTGATTGAACTCTTTAGCGCCGGGATGCATCGCCATCTCGAATGGCTCAAGCAGGGCTTCCTCGAAAACTTCCCCGAACATGAAATTGTCGTCCGCTCCGATCATCGCACCGAGAAACTCGAAGGCCTCAAGATGGACGGCCCGCCCCCGCTCGCGCGTGAACTCGTCATCACTGAACACAATCTCAAGATCAACGTCGATCTGCGCCGCGGCCACAAGACCGGCTACTTCCTCGATCAACGCGACAACCGCCGCCGCGTCGCCGAACTCTCCGCCGGTCAGGAAGTCTTCGACGGCTTCTGCTACACCGGCGGCTTCGCGCTTTCCGCCGCATTGGGCGGAGCGAAAACCGTCGAAGCCGTCGACCTCGACGAAGACGCGATCAAAGTCGCCAATAAAAATCGCACGTTAAACGAAATCGGCGATCAACTGAAATTCGTCCACAACAACGTCTTCGATTACTTGCGCGATCAACGCCAGGTCGGTCGCAAATACGACCGCATCATCCTCGACCCCGCCAAACTGGCGATCTCCCGATTGGATGTCCCGAAAGCGCTCAGCGCCTACGCCGACATGAACCGGCTTGGCATGCAATGCATCAAGCCCGGCGGCGTGCTGGTCAGTTGTTCCTGCACCGGTTTGGTCAGCGAAGAAGATTTGTTGATGTCCCTCCGAGCCGCCGCGACGGAAGCCAACATGGATTTGCAGATCATCGCCATCCACGGCGCCCCCGGCGATCACCCGTGGGCCGTGCGCGTCCCCGAAGGCCGCTACTTGAAAGCGATTTACAGTCGAGTCATGCCGCTTCGATAGCTCTTATGTGTGATTTGGTTTTGGTATTTATCATGTGTGATGTGTCATTTGATAGCCCGCTCTTTCAGCGCAACCCTGTCAAGAATGACAAATATCAAATGCTAGAGCAATTCACGTTTGAATGTACATGCAGATGCGCCGCGCCGGGCAAGTGGGACGAGAAAGACGAGCACAGCGTATTTGGAGACTACGCGAAGCGAGTTTTTCGAAGTACCACGCCGCCCGCCGCAAGCAGATTGGCACAAGGGTTTTGTCCGGTAGCTCTAAGGCAGTGTTTCATCCGAGGCGGCAAGGCTTACGCTTTCATTCAATGCGGTTTGAATGTCGTTGCAATGCGAAAAGTTGTGTGAGTTGCCAGTTGCCGGATGGTTGGTTGAAATCTTTCAATATTGTCACTTTTCTTGAGCACATCGCTCGATTCGGTTGTACTCAAAGGAACTTCCGGCTTTGGGCCGTTGTTTTCTATGATGCTATGACGAGTTGATGTGCTGGTATGAAACGCAAGAGTCGAGACTTTTTTCCCACTCCTTTAATACAGATTGTTCTGCTTGCCGCAACTCTGACGGGCTTGTGTGCGGAGGAGTTGCCGCAATTTTCGGTGCCGGGATTTGACGCCGATATGAAAGCGCTGAATGACCTGCATGCGCTGAATCATGCGGGCGCGCAATCGGGCTGTACGCTGTGGGACGTGTGGCTGCCATATGCGACATTATGGAGCGGAGAGCAGCCGCGCGCGTTTTATCGCGATGCGTTTTTGAATAAGCGCATCGACGCGGAAGGTTACGTGTCGATGCAGCAGCACCGCGGGATGGGACACAGCGAAGGCTGGCCGTTCCCGGCGTGGCAGCAGTCGGGGGGTGTGGGCTTTCATTTTTCGAACGAAAACGAAGCGTGGGCGATTGACTATTTCAAACTGAAAGCGTTGACGTCGACCGACGGCTGGGAGATCGCGGGTGCGGATGTCGTGGGCATCGATCCAGTTTGCGGATTGAAATTGAAAGCCACAAGCGATGTCGTCAAGATCGG
>JANXLS010000116.1 GCA_025355035.1 Planctomycetota bacterium
TTTAATTGCGACTTTGGGTTTTTACGATTGGATTGCTCGGGTATTATATAGCTTGTCCATAGTTGCAACTACGCTGTGGAGTTGGTTCGAACTGCGTACAGTGGGCTTCTTTCGGGGAAACAACCATGCAGTTGATCGTCACTTGTGCTGGATGCGGCGCAAAATATCGAGGCGAATCGGGGCCGAAAAAGTTTCGCTGCGCGGCTTGCTCGAATCTCTTCACGTTCCCTGACCAGCCCAAAGCAGCAACGACCGGCACGATTCTGTGCTCGAATTGCTGGACCGAAACTGTCCCGACGGAAAAGTTGAAGACGTGCGGATTCTGCTCTCAGCGTGTCTCCCCTCGTTATGGCGGTTTGGCTGCTGAAGACAAACAGATTAAGGTCAAACAACAGTCCGTACGCAACGATCCGAATCTCGTCAAAGCCGTCACCCATCCGACTCAATCCAGCGATGAAATCCAGGCCAATATCGGTACTACAGGCGGTCCCATTGCAGGCACAAGTACAGGCACGGGCGGGCCGGTCGGAACACATATCGTTTCGAACAAGGATCACACGAAAAGCAACCAGTTTGTCTCAAGCGAATGGAAGGAAATCGGCGGCCAGCAAAAGCACGATCACGCGGCCGATCCGAAAAAAACGCAAGCATTCGACATCATGGCCGAGCTCAAGAAAGAGATCGAGCCGGAGATGCAGGGCGTTGTCGAATCGATGATGAAGTCCCATGAAAATCAATTTCAGCGGGAACCGAGCGGCGCGCAGCAACCGTTGGCTTCCAATATGCCAGCGCACGGGACACCGCAATCCGACACGTCAGTGGACGAAGCGATGGCGCCGACGGCGACACAAAGCGTTGAACCGCTCAGGCCCACCGCGGGCGCGCATCCACCAGCGCACGAATCCAACAGCAAGCTCACGGCACTCGAAACAAAGGTCAACGGACTCGAATCGCAACTCTCGAGCGAAAAAGCGGAACGCGAAAAACTGCTGGGTGAACGCCAAGGATTTGAAGCCAAAATCGCCGATTTGGAAACGCGATTGAATCAACGAACCACCCCAAACGCGTCGCACGACGACGCCGTGCGCGAATTACAGGAGAAAGTCGCGGAACTGAATGCGCTGGTCACGGCGGACCAACGTGCGAAAGAACAGTTACTCCAGGATCGCATCCAATTGGAAGAGTTGTGGCGTGAGCGGGACGCGAAAGTAGCGGAACTTACGCAGCGATTGAACGCCGACTCAGCAACGCGCGCGGCGCTCTGCATCGAACGCGACGAACTTCACAACTTTAAACGCGGACATGAAGCGCTGCTGACTGAAGCCGAAGATCGTGTGAATGCAGAACGCCAGGCCAAAGACGTACTGCAACAGGAACGCGACCGCTTACATGAATCGCACAAGGAACTCGACGCAAAGCTCGCCGATGCGACAAGCCGCCTGGCGGAACACCACAGCGTTCAACAATTCGCGTCGAAAGCGAGCACCGCGTTTGACGAAACGCGGCAGGAACTCGAGGCCCGTATCGCGGATCTCGAAACGCGTCTTGGGAACGAAAAGAAATCGAAAGAGACGCTTATCAAGGAACGCGACGGTCTCGCCGACACTCGCCGCGAACTTCAAGCGCGCATCGCCGATCTCGATTCGCGCTTGCATTCCGAGCGCAGCGAGAAAGAGCAACTGGCGCAGAAACACGACCAGCATCTACATGCCCGGAACGAGTCGGACGCCAAGGTCGCGCAGCTCGAGTCGCGTTTGAATTCGGAGCGAGAAGCGAAGGACGCGGCGTCGGGGGAACGAGACAAACTGCACGAAGTCCGGCTCGAATTGGAAGCGCGCACGGCCGATTTGGCGCGCCGCCACAGCACCGAGAAAGAAGCGAAGGACCGGATCATCAAGGAGCATGCCGAACTGGGCAACGAACACCGCGAAACGATCGCGAAGGTGGCGGACTTCAAGACGCGTCTCCAGGCCGAGCAGGACACAAAAGAAAACGTCCGCAAGGAACGTGACGCTGCGATCGCTCGCGCTGATAGCGCAGAAGTGCGAGTCGAAAAGAGCGAAGCGGAAGTCGCGAAATTGCGCAAGACGATCAGCGCTCAGTTGGAAACATTTGCAGCGGAATACAACGTTATTCTGGGCAAGCTTGCGGAAAAGACGTCGGACCTTGTGGCGCATGCGGCACTCACGCGCAAGCGCCTGGACGAAACGGTCGCGCATCACGGCGACAAGATCGAAAACGCGGCGTCGGAATTAAAGACCAAACTGGATCAGGAAGCTATCGAAATTGGGGCGAAGCTCAAGAAGATGATGCAGGAGCATGAAGCTCGCGACAGTGCGCGATTGGCTGCACAACGCGAGGCGGTGCCAGCGGCATCCAGCGCAACGACCGCCGCTTCGTCATCCAGTTCAGGTCGATTCCAGCATGTCGCGAACGAAGGCAGCGGCTCGCACCGCGCGTTGACGTCTGAGCAGGTTGCGGTCGCGGAGAATGCGCCATCGTCCAGCGGCCGCAACGAGGCCATCGCGGAAAACGGTGTGGGTGCGGATGGGACAACCAACGGCAATTTTTGGGCGAAAGTTTTCAAGCGTCCGCAGACGAAAGTTTAAGCGGGAGTGAGAGGCTCCTCCGCGCCTCTGTGTGTTGCATTATTAATCAGCGCGCAACTATAGCCTCGCGCTCTCCCCTTACCCCGCGCATGGTTACATGCGTCGAACCTTTCCCCAATAGGAGAGGGGAACGGCGGCGGCTCGCTTCGCTCGCTGTCTCATGGCAAGGTGAGGTCAATAGCCGTGCGCGAGTTAATCATCGGCGGCTCTCACGTTGGCTGTCGTAATCTGGCAACTTGATGCGACGCAGCAGCAATATCCGTCGGCCAATGGCACCTCCAGGAGGTGCCATTTTCGTTTGCCGACGCATGCGGAATGGGCTTCGTAGCGAATCGACTGGACCGGTCCGCCGATTCCGAATCCCTCTGCTTTGGCGACGGCTTCCATCCGCGTCCACTCGCGATAGAACGCTTGCAGCGGATCGGGTGAGTGTACGATTTCGTGCCAAACGGTTTCGGAAAAAGCATCGCGTCCTTCGTGGATATCGATCGGCTGAATGCGTTCGATATCGACACCGATTCGCCCGCCGATTGATGCTGCGCACACAGCGTATGCTCCGGAATGCGAGAGATTGAAATCGAGGTTGTGCTGCGACGGAATGGAGGGGCGTCCGGTCTTCGACGCGTAGGCGATGCAGGTCAGATCGATGTGCGTCTCGCACGTTTCGCGGAGTATTTTTTCGAGCAGAAAATATCCGGCGATCCGTGCATTGCGATCACTCGCAGATTGGAATTGTGAAATGCGTGTTTGCAACGCTTGTGGCAAGTTGCGAAAGACTGGCTTCCAGTCGCGCGCATCGACGCGTGTATACAGAACAAGGCTGTTATTGAGGGTCGCCAAGCTTCGGCCCATACTTAAATGCGGTGCGTTCCCAATAGGGCTCGGACATGAAGATGTTCCCATCCATGCCGACGTTTTGAACTTCCTCGAAATAGGGGCTGTCGATGTGCATCGCGCCCACATGCCAGAAACATCGGACGACCGGGAGCCACGACCGGGAATAGCTCGTGACGATTTCCGTATAGTCCGTGTAATAGTCTTGCGGATCGAGGAAGTTACTGGGGGGCGGAGTCGGCGGAACGCCCGCTGCGGTGATGTAAATGTCACCGTAATTGAGTTGGTGGAATTTGAAATCGGCGAATGAAACACCAATGGATCCGTCGGGTAATTTAACGCCGAACCGGTCAACTTCGCTGGGATCCGGTTGACTGAAGTAATCCGTTTTCGAAACCAGATAGTACGTACACACACCATCGCGATCGCCGTTGAATGTCGCAGAAACCGGGTCGTATGTTTCGCAAATCGTACCGCTAAATTCGTATTTGTAGGAGCTGTTTCGCTGGTTCAGCGAGTTGCCAAAATCCGGATTGACGTTGCCGATTCGTTCGGCTTTTGTCGAAAACGTATCGAGTGGATTTCCGGGCTTCAGCGTATTTCCTTTCGTGGCAAGGTTGGCAAGGCCTGCCTGCGTGAAATCCATGGGGCAGACGAAAATGCGTTCATCGCTGACGTATTGACCGCTGGCGTCGCCGTTCGTCAAATTCGTCATCGAATAGGGAAACAGTTCGCCGTCGCGGCTGTTGTCGAGGCTGTACATTGTCAGGCCGTGATAGATTTGAGCGAGATTGTCGGCGCATTGGGCCCGTCGGGCTTTGCCGCGGAGCGCTGCGAAACTCGGCCAAAGCAACGACGCGATGATGAGGATAATCCCCACGACGACGACAACCTCCATAAGAGTGAGGCCGCGTTGTTTTATGCTCATGGACTGAAACCGCCGAAAGTCGGGGAAAAGAGTCGAACGTCCTGTATGAGAAGATACACGGGGAGACGGGGAAAGTCACTCTGTAATACGAACAACCAGCTATGCTCACCCGTCCCGGCAACTAATCGGCAAAACTATTTGGCTTTTGCGGTTTCGGTGGCGGATGGGACTGTCACGCTGAGTTCTGCTTCTTCGGAATTTTCAAGGGTGCCTCGGCGGACTTTGAATTTGATGATGTCGCCGGCGGCGAAGATTTCGCGCGTCATGTAGAGTCGGACTTCGGCCAGCGAGGACATGAAATTGCCCTGGATGGTCAGGATTTCGTCGCCGGATTTGAGACCGCCTTTTAAGGCGGGGCTGTTGGGATCGACGGCGAGGATTTTGGGTTTGGTGAACCGCGCTCCGCGGCGCGCGTCGGGGAGTTGCATTTCGATGCCGAAACGGCCGGGACTGGAATCTTCGAGCGTGGCGAGGACGGTCTTCTGTTCACCGTTGCGTTCGTAGGTGAGCTTGATCTGCGAGCCGGCGGGGTAGGTGTTGATCACACCGAGGAAGCGGAAATAGTTCAGCAGGGAATAGTTGTCGATCTTCAGGATCTTGTCGCCGGGTTTAAGGCCCAATTTTTCGGCTGAGGTGTTGGGGGCGATGGTTTTGACGATGGCTCCGTTGCGGACGCCGTCGGGCGTGGAGGCGCTGGTGCTGGCTTTGGCGAGTTCGTCTTGAAGGCCGGGATTGAGTCCAATGATGGAACCGTGTTGAACGGTTTTTCCGTGGGCGGCTTTTAGTTTGGGCAGGAAGCGTTCGATCTGTTTTGCGGGGATGGCAAGCGCCACGCCGGTGTTGGCGGAGTTTCCGAATTTCGTTTCGATCAGCCCGTTGATGCCGGCGAGTTTTCCGTCGAGCGTGACGAGCGGGCCGCCGGAGTTGCCGGGATTGACGGCTGCGTCGGTTTGAATGGCGTCGGTGTAATTGGCTTCAAAGCGGTGCAAGGCGGAGATGATGCCGGTGGTGACGGTCGGGTCGTCGGTGACTTCGGCGGTGTTGAAGGGATTGCCGATGGCGAAAACCTGCTGACCGATGCGCAAGGCGTCGGAGTCGGCGAATTCCAGGAAGGGCATGTTCGAGACGTTGTCCATCTTCAACAGCGCGATGTCGCCGCGGGTGTCGATGCCAATGGTCTTGGCGTCGTAATCTTTGCCGCCGCTGCGGACGAGCGCTGATTTTTTGTTGCGGATGACGTGATGGTTGGTAAGAAAATAACCGTCGGAGCTGATAAGGACGCCCGAACCGCCTTCCAGGAAGACGTAGGCAGGCAAGACGTTTTTGATGGTCTGAATGTATGCGTTTTCCAATTCGCGCGCGGCTTCCAGGACGGATTTGGCGGGGGCGGATTCCACCGCGTGGGCCGGGGCGGAGGCCAGCAAGAACGCGCAGACAAAAACGCTCGACACACCAGCTTTCAAGTTCATTGTTCGTTACTCCGATTCTACACATTAAATGTGATACGACCGATACGACGAGTTGTTTGCCTGCACACAGCTAAAGTCTCACGCTTTCCCCTCACCCCGCGCAGGAGTACCGCGTCGGCCCTTTCTCCCTAACAGGAGAGGGGAACGGCGGTACTTTTTTACCGCGGGGATTCGCCGAGTTTTATTTTGAGATCGACGATTTGGGTGCCGCGCTTGGCTTTGATATTGGCTTCCATGCCGGGGTTCAATGATTGGGTGATGCGGGAGAGCATGGACCAGTTGCGCACTTTCTTGCCGTTGTATTCGATGACGATGTCGCCGGGTTTCATGCCGCCTTTGGCAGCGGGGAAATCGGCGACGACTTCACCGATGTGCGCGCCGTCTTCGGAGTCGCTAGTCTTCATGTCCGCGACGACGCCGAGGAACGCGGCTTTGTTGCTTTCGATGTGTTTGCCGGCGATGAGATCGGGCAGCGCTTTCTTGATTTCGCAGGAGAGCAGCAGGAAGCCGACGCCACAGTTTTGACGCCAATCGGTTTCACTGGTCAGATGTGCGGCCATGCCCAACAGTTTGCCATCGAGGCCAATGGCGGGGCCGCCGATGTTGCCGTAGTTCATCAAGGCGTTGATCTGGCAGCAGGTGTTGCGGTACCGGCATTGACCGCTGACGCGCCCGACGTTGAGTGTCAATCCGCCGGGCGGTTCGCTGCGGCCGAGGAGGGCGACGGAACTGCCGGTCGAGAGCGCGCAGGAGTCCTGGAGTTCAATGAACGGGACTTTTGTAGCGGCGGGGATGTCGAGTTTCAGCGCGGCGATGTCGTTGGATTTGTGGAAGCCCAGAAGCTTGGCTTCGACGCGTTTGCCGTCTGGAAGGAAGGCGTAGATTTTTTGAACTTTATTGGTCCTGGGAGCGACGTCGTAGGGTTGGGCGGCGAACTTGCGGGCGCGGTGTTTGTTGGTGTCGGCTTCGACGTCATCGATGTTGAAAAACGCGGTGATGGCGACACCGTCTTCGGAGACGATGAAGGCTGTTGCGAAACCGTCTTCGGGGCGTTTGGCTTCGGATTCGGAGCTGTTGGGCGGGTTGGGAGCGACGGCCTTGAGCTGATACTTTTTGAAGTCGTCAGGGACGTCTTTTTCAGTGTCGTTTTCACGAACAATGCGAAGGGTGATGACGCCTTTGCCGACGCGTTCGGCTGCGGATTCGAAAGCGGCCTGCAGGAGCGTGACGGGGGCTTGTTTCAGGGACGTCAGTTCGGTGCGGCGGGATTTCATGAGGGCTTTGAAGTCGGGCAATTTTTCGGCCAATGTCGCGGAGGGAATGGCGAGGCCCAACCAGCGCGTTTTGGAGTAAGCGAGCGAGATGATACCAATGAGATTGCCTTCGGAATCGGAGAGCGGACCACCGTCGGAACCGGGGTTGATGGCGGCGTCGGTTTCGATGACGGAGCCGACGTAGCGGCTTTCGTAGTTGGCGCTGCTGGCGTTGTACATGCCGCTGATGTTACCGGCGCTCAAGGAGACGCTGCCGTCGATTTGAATTGATGAGAGGAGTGCTTCGAATGAATGGTTGCTCCAAGTATAGACAGGATCGCCGACTTTGTAGTTTTTCGAATCGGAGACGCGCATAAAGGGGAGGTCTTTGGCGTCGACTTTGATCAGGGAACCTTCGGTCGTTTCGTCGGCGGCTTTGAATTCGGCGGTGCGGACGTGGCCATCGGTGAAATAGACCTTGATGTTCTTCGCGCCTGAGGCGGGA
>JANXLS010000504.1 GCA_025355035.1 Planctomycetota bacterium
AACGGGCCGCCGGGAGTCAAGAGCGGGCTGGCGTGGTCGCCGTTGCGCCGCGCGGGCGTTTACGTTCCCGGTGGGACGGCGGCGTATCCGTCGAGCGTTTTAATGAACGCGATCCCGGCGCGAGTCGCGGGCGTTAAGGAAATCGCCATCGCTTCGCCGTGCGGAAAAGACGGCGGCTTAAGCGCGGGCGTTTTGTGCGCGTGCGAAATTCTCGGCATCAAGGAAATCTATCGCTTGGGAGGAGCGCAGGCAATCGGCGCGCTCGCGTTCGGAACCAAGAGCATCAAGTCTGTCGAGAAGATCGTTGGGCCGGGTAATCTTTTTGTCATGCTGGCGAAGCGCGCTGTCTTCGGGCACGTCGACATCGACATGCTCGCCGGGCCGAGCGAAGTGCTGGTCATCGCCGACGATTCAGCTCGTCCGGATTTCGTTGCTGCGGATCTGCTCGCGCAAGCTGAACACGATGCGCTGGCGTCGTGTGTGCTCGTGACAGACAGCAAACAGCTCGCCGCATCCGTCGAACAGGAATTGACAAAGCAGCTCGAAACGCTTCCGCGCAAACAGATCGCCGAAGCGGCGCTGCGCGATTGGGGCTTGATCGTGGTGACCGATGGGATCGAAGCATCGATTGATCTGGCGAACGACCTCGCACCGGAACATCTCGAAGTGCTGACAACAAACGCCGCTCACGTTGCGAAGAAACTGACGACGGCGGGAGCGATATTCATCGGACCCTACGCAACGGAACCGCTCGGTGATTACATGGCGGGCCCCAGCCACACGCTGCCGACAGGCGGGACCGCGCGCGCGTTTTCGGGCCTGAGCGTCTATTCATTCCTGCGGAGAACAAGCTTGATCGAAGCCGACGCGAAAGGACTTCAAGCGCTGTCCGATGCGATCGCAACGCTCGCCGACGCAGAAGGTTTGGAAGCGCACAAGCGAGCAGTCTTGATCCGCAAGTCGTGTTGAAATTTGGGTGGACCAGTCCAACGGGCTGAGACCCTCCGTCAGTTTGAATTTGAAACAAGGTGATAAAAATGGTTCGAATGAGATCGAATGTAGAAGCGATGGAAGCGTACGTTCCGGGCGAACAGCCTGCAGCGGGCGTGAAAATCATCAAGCTTAACACGAATGAAAATCCATACCCGCCGAGCGCGCGCGTGGCTGAAGCGGTGCGCGCGGAGCTGGGTGATTCCGGCGATCGCTTGCGTTTGTATTCCGATCCCAAAGCGCTGGCCTTGCGGCAGGCGGCGGCGGAGGTCTTCAAGTTCCCCATTGAACGGATTCTGCACGGAAATGGCTCAGACGAATTGCTCGCGATGCTCTTCCGCGCGTTCGTTGCAGAAGGCGAAACGATCGCGTTTCCGTACCCGACGTACGTGCTGTACGAAACGTTGGCGCACGCCCAGGGCGCGAAGATCGGTAGCGTCGATTTCGACCGCGATTTCAATCTGCCGAAAGAACTGTTCGGAACCGATGCGCGGCTGACGCTGCTGGCCGCCCCTAATTCGCCATCGGGGACGGTCTACAAGCCGGAGCAACTGCGCGAACTAGCGGCGAGTCTCACGAACGGGATTCTGGTCATCGACGAAGCTTACGCGGAGTTCGCTGAATCGAACAACCTCGAGTTGGCGCGCGAACTCGACAACGTCGTCGTCATGCGCACGTTCTCAAAGAGCCACAGCCTCGCCGGGATGCGGTTGGGGATTTTGTTCGGCAGCGCACACGTCGTCGACGGTTTGGCGAAAGTGAAGGACAGCTACAATCTCGATCGTCTTGCCATCGCGGCCGGAGCGGCGTCGCTGCGCGATACGGCGTGGACGGCGCAAAATGTCGCGCGCGTAAAGACGACCCGCGCACGCCTCGATACCGGATTGAAAGCGCTGGGATTGCAGACAATTCCGAGCTCATCCAATTTCATCTTCGCCCGGATGCAAAACGCCGACATCGCCGCCGGCGCATATCGATTCCTCAAAGAGCGCGGCATCTTGATCCGCTACTTCCCAGCGCGACTGCTCGACGACGGCTTGCGCATCACCGTTGGAACGGACACAGAGATCGACGCCTTACTCGCAGCGTTGACCGAATACCTCGCGAAAAAGGGTTGAGTGCCGAGTAATCAGTGCTCAGTGCTCAGTGCCGAGTGCTGAGTGCTGAGACCACGATTCCACAACCGCTCCATAAAATGCACGTATGTGCAGACGTTCCCGATCATAACTTCCTCTAAATTTTTATCCCTATCCTCGTTCCACAAGTTGCACATACGTGCGTAAAATGCCTTGTCACCGTACTCACCCTCGTTCTAGAATGCCATTTCTCTCACCGTTATCGTTTCCAAAGTTGCACATATGTGCATTCTGCTACCATATCACTCTTTTCTGGTTCCACATTCTTTCCACAAATTGCACATGTATTATGTGCGGATCTATAATTGTGATATATTTTGATCCAGCCCATTCTAAAAATGCACTAACTCCCGACATCCCGCTGCTCGCAATTGTTGTTTCCCATAGCAGCCCGTTGAAAAAGGCTCGCATGGAAAAAGCCGAGCGATTTTTGTTCGGATCGAGGCGTCGAGCTTCAAGCGCTATCAGAGGAGATAACGCTTGAAGCTCGCAACGAAGAGCCGGACAAAAAGCGCCGGATTTTTCCATGCGAACCTTTTTCAACGGGCTGATAGCCTATTTTCGCCTTTATTCGCGTCAATTCGCGTTATTCGATGTTAAAGCCGTTAAAACCTTTTCAGTCAGGAAGCCTCCTTATATAATACAACGGATGAATTTTCCACATTTGACACGGGTGTGTCCAATGGCCGCGAAATGACTCAAAGTCGCCGTATCCACGAAGAAAAACTCGAAATTCACCCGTCCGCAGTATATAATTAAGCTGTCGAAAAACGTTCTCCCTGCGAGCTGCGAGGACGGAAGGAGCAGACATGGACCTTCAAAGTTGGATCGCGCTGGGAATCGCCGTCGTCGCCGGGATGTGGGCCGCAGGGAAAATACTGCGGCCAATCGTCAACGAATTCCGCAATAAAAAATCGCCCGACGCCGGATGTTGCGGTTGTGGGATCAAAGGCGCATCAAGCGGATGCGGCACTGAAAAAAAGCCCTGACCGCCCTCGGCACTCAGTTTCGACTTGACGACCGCGCAAACGGTGCTATCAATCATCATCTAATCATTTTTAGTAAAGGATACATCGTGAAACAAGCGTTGTTCGCAGTTGTTTTGATTTTTGGCAGTATCCAGCAAGCAGCAGAAATTCCTGTGGCAGAGTGGGAGATCATCAAACAAAAGTTGGTTGAAGTGGATCGGTTGAAGGAGCAGGTGGAATCCCTACGGGCGAAGGGAGCTGAACCCGCGGCCCTGTCGACTGTTGATGCGGCGATGGACAGCAAGTACGGCCCGAACGCCACCCCCACGACCAAGACTGGCAAACTGGCCGTGGGCGGTCTGATTCAGATTTGGTACTACACCATCCAACGTGACAATCGTGGATTTTTTAGCGATCCCAACGGCAACGGCATCGCCGACAACAATCTGGCCAACGACAACAATAGCTTCCGCATCCGCCGGGCGGAACTGAAATTATCGATGGACATCAACGAATGCATCAGCTCGTCTTTGATGATTGAGGTCGCTCGCGAAGTTGGCGGATTTCCCGCGTTCCCGAGCAATCAGGGGCTGTTCAAAAAAACCGGTACCGCCAACGGCGGCCTGTCCACGAGCTCGACGGTTGCCGGACAGATCGGAAACGTGGCTGGCGGCCCACCACGAATATTGCAGGATCCGTACATCAACTTCCATAACATCATTCCATACCACGATATTCAGATCGGCCAGTTCAAGCAATGGGTCGGTGAAGAAGGTACCCGCTCGACTGCTGAATTGGATTTCGTGGAACGTTCGATCCTCGGACTGTGCGCGGACAACCGCGATCTCGGCGCGGTGATTCACGGTTCATGGTGGGGCAAGGATACAAACGATCGCGACGGCCGCTTCCAATACTGGGCCGGCATCTTCAATGCCGCCGGCTCGTTTTACAATCCCGGCAACGAACAGAACCGTTCCGACAACAATCAGTCCAAAGATTTCAACGGCCGTATCCTCGTCCGCCCGCTCTGGGGCGATTGCGTTGGCAAGCTGGAAATCGGCGCGTCCTACATTGGCGGCACGCATGGCGCTCAAAACATTGATGTAAGCGGCTATCCGGCAGTCACAGCCGCCACTCCGATTCCTCCTCAGAACTACGCTTACAAAGCCAACGTGTGGGCCATCTATAAATTTGGGAACGGGTTTGTCAAGGGACTCTGGCTCAATGGCGAATGGGGCGCGATTCGCGACAAGCAGGAAGGTTCCGTCATCGCGTTTGGCAACGGCAACCTCGGGGTCGGTGGCGCAAAAGGTCTGACCCAGACGGCGCTTCAGCCCTTCACAAGTCAAGGCGGATTCGCGGCCGCCGGTTACCGCTTCGGCGACGCATCGTGGGTCGAATGCATGCCCTGCTGGTTGAAGTCGTTTGAAATCGCAGGACGTTACGAACAGTTCCAGAACATCGAGACGACGAACCTCGGCAACCCGAATCGCACAAGCGTTTTCAACACGAAGATCGGAACGGCTGGATTGAACTACTTTTTCAGTGGCGGGACGAAGATCCAGGCGAACTACAACATCGTCGAATTGCCCACCGGCAAGTCAAACGGTGCGCGCAATTTCCACGACACCCAAAACAACAACTTCGTGATCAATTTCCAAGTCGCGTTTTAAGCGAAACGGGATTGAGTTTAACGTTGCAATGAAAGCGGCCCCCGTTTGTGGGGGCCGCTTTTATTGCGTTGGATTTGCAGCGCAGTATCGTGCCCGGCGATCGTCTATAACCCGTCGATCCGCCCGGTCGAATCGCCCAAGCGCGCCAGGTCTTTGACGCCCATCCGGTCCGCAAGACTCAACAGCAGATTGCTCATCGGCTTTCCGCCAAACCGGTTGTACCGCCCGGAAGTCAACGTCCCGCCTCCTCCGCCCGCTACGATGATCGGCAGATTCGAATGCGTGTGCCGATTCCCATCCCCGTTTCCGCAGCCGTAAACGATCATCGAATTTTGCAGCAGTGAATTTCCGTCGCGTTCTTTTGTCTCTTCCATCTTCGTCAGGAATCGCGCGAATTGCTTCATGTAAAACGCATCGATCTGCCCAATTTTATCCAGCATATCCTGCTTGCCCTGATGGTGCGACAGCGAATGATGCCCTTCCGGAATTCCGATTTCTGGGAACGCGCGGTTGCTTCCTTCATTCGCGAGCAAAAACGTAGCGATGCGCGTCGAGTCCGTCTGAAACGCGATGTGCAACATGTCGTACATCAGCGCGATGTGTTCTTCGAATTTCGCCGGGATTCCATTCGGCGCATCGATCGTCGGGTTGGGCGTCCCGCCAAACGATTCCGCTTGCTGGATTCGCTTTTCAATTTCGCGCACGCTGGTCAGATACTGATCCAGTTTCGGCTTGTCCTTCTGGCCCAGCCTGTTCTCCAAATCCGCCGCGTCTTCGAGCACAAAATCCAGAATGGATCGCTGCTGAGCTTTGCGCCGTTCCAAACTCGCCGCGCGCTCTTCAGGCTTGCCCGCACCAAAAAGCCGCTCGAATACCTGCCGCGGATTCGCTTCCGGAGCAACCGGCGAAGTCGGCGATTTCCACGCCAGATTATACTGATACGCGCACGAATACCCCGAGTCGCAATTGCCGCTCTTCCGCACCGCATCGCACGTCAACTCCAGCGACGAAAATCGCGTCAAATGCCCCACTTGTCGGGCCGTGAGTTGATCGATTGAAGGCCCTGCGTGAATATCCGCCCCCGCCGTTTTCCGCACGCGCACACCCGTCAGAAACGTCCCGCTCGCGCGAGCATGATCGCCCGGACCATCCGGCCCCGCCGTCGATTCCTTGTGATCCAACCCACCCAGCACCTGAATACGGTTCTTCACCGGCGCGAGCGGCAGCATGGTCTTCGCCAGTTCAAACGCCTTGTCCTGCCCCGACGGCCACCAATTCAATTGATGCGCTCCGTTCGGAAAGTAAACATACGCCATCCGCAACGGCGCACCCGTTGCCGTCGACGCCAGCGGCGCGCCATCCGCCAACACACGCGACGCCGTTCTCAGCGATTCAAACGCCGGAAGCGCCAGACAAGCGCCGACGCCGCTCAAAAACGCGCGGCGATTCAAGCTCGCCTGCCGCTGTTGGCGCTTTTCAGTGGGATCAGTTGGAACGTTTTTCATGGCCAAACTCCGCAGTGCGCCGTTTCAAAAAAGGAACCGATTCGACGATCCCGTTCATCAACGCCGAAAACTTTCCATCTTCCATTTCAAGCTTCTGAACAATCCGGTCAACGGCCTCCACATCGTAATACTCCAATCCGCGACCAAGAGCATAGGTTAAACACTTTTCCGTCAAACAGCGATAAAACTCTCCCCGATGTTGCGTCTTCAAAATCTTTTTCAATGACCGGACGCTGTCGAATGCTTCACCCGTGACCAGGGTGCTCGCCGCATTAATCGCGACCTTGCGCTCGCTTGTTCGCCACGCACCCAACGCATTGAAATTTTCGAAAGCCAGCCCCAGCGGGTCCATCTGATTGTGGCACGAACTGCACAGCGGCTTCGCGCGATGAACTTCAAGGATCTCGCGCAAAGACGGTTCCTTCCCTTCAAAATGATCTTCCGAAGCCTCCAGCGCCGGTACTTCCGGCGGAGCGGGGCGCGTCGGTGAACCGAGTATATTGTCGAGTAAAAACAGCCCGCGTTTTACCGGCGATGTGCGTGTCGGATTGGACGTGACAACCAGCAGCGTCCCCTGCGTGAGTAGGCCGCCGCGCGGACTATTCGGCGGCAACGTCACACGCCGCATCTGATCGCCCTTCACGTCTGGAATGCCATAATGCTTCGCAAGTCGCTCATTCAAATACGTGTAGTCGCTGTCGAGCATGTCGAGAACGCTGCGGTCTTCCCGCATCACGCTCTCGAAAAACATTTCCGTTTCGCGTTTCATCGCGTTTCGCAATGAGCTGTCGAAATCCGTCACCGGACCGCGGAGTAAATCCTTCAGCCGCGCACGCACTTTCTCCTCTTCTGGCGCCCGTTTCTCGGGTACAGGCTTCCCCTCTTGAACCAACTGCCGCGTCTCCTCCTCACGCTTGTCCCGGATCGCCTGAAGGTCTTTGAACATCTGCGCCAATTCTTTATCAATGCCTGCATCGCGAGCGGACACCATCCGCGAATCGATGCTGATCCCCGAAACATCCCGCGCCTGCAACCACTGACCGACGAAATTTTCAACAAACGCTTCCGAACGTGAATCGCTCAACAGCCGGTTGAGTTGCTCGCCCACATGCGCCCGGAGGTCCTTCGTTTCCGCCAGTTCAATCAGTTCCGCGTCGGGCATCGTCGACCACAGAAAGTAGCTGAGCCGCGACGCCAGCGCATAATCGTCGAGCAGCGCAATTGGCTCGCCTCCACTGGGGGCCGCTCCGTCAAACGGCTCTTCCATCCGGAATAAAAAACGCGGCGAAGCCAGCACCGCAACCATAGCCTGCGCCACGCCCTGCTCGAATGTTTTCTTCGGAGCGGAATATCCCGTCTCAGCGATCTTCACGAGCCGACCCAACGTCCGAGTATCGACGGGCCGCCGAAACGCCCGCGTCGCAAATCGCTCTAAAATCTCTTTCGCATACGCCAGACGTTCAGCCAAATTCTCCGGCGCGTCCTTCGTAAAAAAGCGTTCGAAATTTTCCGGCCGCGCTGCCATCTCCGGCTCCAGCGGCCCGCGAATTTGCACCGCGACAATCTTCATGTCAATGTGTGTGCTGAGCTTCTGCGCCGCTCCGATCGGCTCCAGTT
>JANXLS010000135.1 GCA_025355035.1 Planctomycetota bacterium
ATCCGCGAATGCGAACGCATTCTGCAGATTGACAACATGTACAAAGGCACGAACATCGAATGGCAGCACTACGTCGATAACGCGCTGAAGGCCAAAGAACTCTACTCGAAGGGCGACGAATACGTCGTCGAGGCGGGCCGCGAAGGCAAGCTTGAAGTCGTAATCGTCGACGAATTCACCGGCCGAAAAATGTACGGTCGCCGCTGGTCCGACGGACTGCATCAGGCCGTCGAAGCGAAGGAACTTCTCGCAGGCGAAAAGATCGAGATGGAAGCCGAAACGCACACGCTGGCTACGATCACGATCCAAAACTTTTTCAAGATGTACAAAAAGCTCGGCGGCATGACCGGCACCGCGCTGACCGAATCGCGCGAATTCGGACAGATTTACAAACTCGAAGTCTGCAGCATCCCGACGAATCGCCCAATGCGCCGTATCAATTTTCCGGACGTGATCTACGGATCGGAACGCGAAAAGTGGGAAGCGATCTGCCAGGAAATTGAAGACGTCAACGCGACGGGCCGTCCGATTCTTGTCGGCACCACCTCCGTCGAAAAATCCGAAATGCTCGCCGGACTTCTCGAACGCCGCGGCTTGAAAGGCCGCTTCGAAGTTCTGAACGCCAAGCAGCATGCGCGCGAAGCCGTCATCGTTGAAAAGGCTGGAAAGCTCGGCGCCATCACCGTCGCGACGAACATGGCCGGACGCGGAACCGACATTGTGCTGGGGCGCTTTACGAAGGACGATCTGCTTCAACATTGGCAAAAGCTGAAGCTCGCGCCCGATCGGTTCGAGCTCAACCGGTCGCAAGCTGAAGTCGACGAGCATCTGGTCGGATATTGGCTCAAGTTCTACGACAAGGAATTGTTCGACAAAACGCCCCAGGACAAGCGCGCCGAAGTCCTCGCGAAGTGGCTGAAGGAGCACAACCACAGCCCCCTTCGTTGGGCCGAAAGCGTGAAGGAACTTGGTGGTCTGCATATCATCGGCAGCGAACGCCACGAAGCGCGCCGCATCGACAATCAGCTGCGCGGACGTTCCGGCCGACAGGGCGATCCGGGCAGTTCCCGCTTTTTCCTCAGCCTCGACGACGACCTGATGCGCATTTTTGCGAAGGACTGGGTGCGCGATTTTCTCAAGGCCAGCGGGATGAAAGACGGTGTGCCGCTCGAATCACGCATGGTCAGCCGCTCAATCGAAGGCGCGCAACGCAAGGTCGAAGAACATCATTTCGGCACGCGCAAACGCCTGCTCGAATACGACGAAGTCATGAACGAGCAACGCAAACTCGTCTATGGTCTGCGGCAGAAAGTGCTCGAATCCAAGGAGCTTAAAGAGACGTCGATCAGTTGGCTCGAAGACGTCGTCACCATGGCGATCGAACGCGAATGCGGAGAAGGTGCGCCGACGCCCGAAGGCTTGCTGAAGTTGTCGGAATGGGCCAAGCGCAAATTCCAAATCGAACTCTCAGTTCCGGAACTCACGAATAAAGGGAGTGACGAAATTGAATCCATCATTTCCAACCGCGTGAAAGCCACGTACGAAGCGAAAGAAAGCACACTCGGCGAAATTGAATCGATGCGCGAAAAGGGGTTGCGGTTCACGGACGACGAATTGGCGCTGCCGATGCCGGATCTGAACATTGTTCTGCAAAAGAAGATCGCGGCCGCCGCGGACTTGCCGCCGGAGAAGATCGAAGTCGATCACCAGCGCCTCAAGTCCCGCATCGAATCGCTCGTCTTCGCCCAATTCCGCTCGCTGCGCTTGAACGAAACGCAACGCGCCACACTCGCAGCCCTCGAAGAAAACGCGCTGAACTATTCAGCCTCCGATCTCGGTTTGA
>JANXLS010000136.1 GCA_025355035.1 Planctomycetota bacterium
GGAAGTTCTCGCCAATAAAATTCCAATCGAGCGCCAACGCGCGAAAGATTTCATCAAAGATCACGGCACGAAGGTGATCGATCAAGTCACGGTCGAACAGGTCTACGGCGGCATGCGGGGTATCAGTTGCCTGCTGTG
This sequence comes from Planctomycetota bacterium, assembly GCA_025355035.1. Taxonomy (GTDB): domain Bacteria; phylum Planctomycetota; class SZUA-567; order H5-PLA8; family H5-PLA8; genus JANXLS01. The sequence continues at coordinate 139 of JANXLS010000136.1, forward strand.
CGACACGTCGAGTGTTCCTGCCGAAATAGGGCTGATTGTCCGTGGCAAACCGATTGCGGACGTTTCGACTCTGCTTCCCGAAGAAGTCTTTTGGCTGCTGTTGACCGGGGAACTTCCAGATAAGGCGGGGCTGGCCAGTTTGCAGGCCGACTTGGTCAAACGCGCTGAAGTTCCGGCGTATGTCTGGCGTGTGCTCGAAGCCCTTCCCGCCGATACGCACCCCATGACGATGTACAACACCGCCATGCTGTGCATGCAGAACGAATCGCACTTTGCCAAGCGCTACAGTCAGGGATTGCGCAAGGACGACTATTGGGACCCGACGTTCGAAGATTGTCTGGACATCATTGCTCGCGCACCAGTCATTGCCGCCGGCATTTACCGCCGACGCTTTAACAAAGGACCGCGCATTGAAGGAGCGACATCGTCGGACTGGGCGGCAAATTATGTGCGCCTGCTCGGCATCAGCGACCCGAGCGGCGATTTCGTCAAGCTCATGCGCCTTTACCTGGTGCTGCACTGCGACCACGAAAACGGCAACGTCAGCGCGATGGCGACGTACACGGTGAACTCGGCGCTCTCGGACATGTACCTCGCGTATTCCGCCGGCATGAACGGCCTCGCCGGACCGCTGCACGGACTGGCGAATCAGGAAGGTTTGAACTGGATCCTTGAAGCGATGACGAAGTTCGGCGGTGCCCCGACTTCTGAGCAGATGCGATCGCACGCGGCAGAAACACTGAGCGCTGGAAAAGTCATTCCCGGTTACGGCCACGGCGTTCTTCGCGTGACCGATCCGCGTTTCGAATGCTTTTACGAATTCGGTAAAAAGCATTGTCCGAACGATCCGGTTTTCCAAACCGTTGTGACAGTCTTCGAAACGGTTCCGGACGTGTTAATGAACATCAAGAAAATCAAGAACCCGTGGCCCAATGTGGACGCGGTCTCCGGTTCGCTACTCCATCATTACGGCCTGACGGAATCGATCTATTACACGGTGCTCTTCGGCGTCTCCCGCGCGCTCGGCGTCTGCGCGCAGAACCTGTGGGCACGCGCTTTGGGAATGCCGCTCGTCCGACCGAAGTCGGTGACGTCCGAATGGCTCGAAGGCGCGGTCAAACCGAAAGCGTGATAGGCCTTTCGTAAAAGCGCAAAGATGCAAAGAAAAACAAAATGAGAGGAATGGCGTGCGAAGGACAATTGGAAGTCTGTAGTCGTTTTTGACGCGTTCATTTCCATTTGTTTTTCTTTGCGTCTTTGCGCCTTTGCGAGAGATAATTTCTGTGCAAACTCCCGCCCGTCCCCGCAATTCCGTTCAGACCCTGCTTGAATCACGAGGGCTGTCTCCGCGCAAGATTTTCGGGCAGAATTTCATGGCTGACGCGAACTTTGCCGCGGCCATTGCTCGTGATGCGAAACTGAATGAAAAAACGATTGCTGTTGAGGCCGGTCCGGGGACTGGACTTTTAACGCGCGCAATGCTCGATAGCAATCCTCACGCTCGTGTTCTGGCAATTGAAATAGATCGAGGACTTTCGGAACTTTTACGCGAAACCTTCGCGGCGGAGATCGCTTCGAACCGGCTCACGCTTTTGGAAGGCGACGCGCTCGACGGCAAGCATCGCATCTCCCCCGCCCTCTGTGACGAAGCCAAACGCATTTCTGAAAAAGAAGGTCGGCCGCGCGTCGTGATTTGCGCGAATCTGGCTTACAACATCGCGACGCCTTTTTTGGCGAACGCAGCGATCGACGATCAGGGGCTGGGCGCGAACATGGCGCTCGCGACCATTCAACTCGAATTGGCTGAACGTATGCTTGCCGGGCCGGATCGATCGAATTACGGAGCACTGTCGGTGCTCTTTGCGCTCCGAGCAAACGGACGCATCGCGCGCAAGGCTGGCGGCGAAATTTTCTGGCCGCGTCCGAACGTCGAATCGGCGGTGATCGAATTGAATTTCAAGCCGTGGAGTGAGACGACTCAACTCGATGCGTTGCGCCGGGACGAATGCGCGGCTTTTCAGGAGTTCGTCAAAAAGGTGTTCTCGCAGCGCCGCAAAACGATGCGCGCATTGCTCAAGCCGGTCCCCGTCCCAACAATTCCCGGCGTCAATCCGGATTCGCGCGCGGAAGCGCTCAGCCCGGAAACGTTGCTCGCGGTTTTCCGCGCATTGTGAAGATGGCATGGCGCTCAGTTGCGATTTCGCTCGCGCGGGATAAAAAAGAGGCGTTCGAAAATCATTCCAATTTGGAGAAGCGAAAACGACATGAAAAATGTACTTATTGGAGCCGTGCTTCTGGCGGCGATCGGTGGCAGTGTTGGTTTCTACATTCACAAAAAACAGGAAGCCAAGAAGGCTGCGAGAAACGCGCAGAAAAAACAGGCCGATCCGAGCGTGTTTAAAGTCGCGCTTGTCACGCCCGGGCCGGCGAACGATGGCGGATGGTGTCAGAATGCGTACAAGGCGCTTGAGAACATCGAGAAGGAACTGGGTGCGAAGAAGTTTTTTTCAGCGAAGGGCGGCGAAGATGCGCACACGGCGTTCCGCCAGTTTGCCGCTGAGAAGAAGGTCAATGTTGTGATCGGGCACGCCAGCGAATTCAACGATGCGAAAACGGCTGAAATCGCGGCAGCGAATCCCAACACGATCTTTTTGATTTCCGGCAGTGAGAAGTCGAACGCGAATCTTGTTGGCGTGCGCTTCGTCCTTGAAGATGCCTCATTTGTGCTGGGGCAATTGGCGGCGTCAATGAGCAAATCGAATTCAGTTGCGTGCGTTGGGCCGGAGCACCTGCCGGTTATCGAAAGCACATTTGAAGCGTTCGCTCAGGGCGCGAAGTCGATCAAGCCGGATATCAAGGTGACGTTTAAATGGGCGGAGAAATCGTCGGATATTGCGCGCGCGCGCGAACAGACGTTGCAGCTCATCGGCGACGGTGTGGACTTTATTTTTCAAAATGCAAACGCTGCGGGGCAGGGCGTCTTTGAATCCGTGCAGCAGAACAAGGACAAAGGCGTTTATGTGCTGGGATCGAACGACGATCAGGCGCTTACGCTGCCGAAGTTCGATGATGTGATTCTGGCATCTGCGGCGCTGGACATCAGCGGCACCTACTTGGGTATCTGCAGAAAGATCAAAGCGGGGACTTTCGAGAAGAAGACGGCGTTTGTCGGGATCGCGGACGGTGCGGTCACGGTGGCTCTGAATAAGAAACTCGAAGCGAAGATTCCGGCCGACGTGCTGAAGAAGATTAATGAGACGATTGAAAAGATGAAGAAGGGCGAATCGCTCTACACGCGCATCGAGTTGAAGTAGCAGCCCCGTACTCCGGGAGTCCTCGACCGCGACACAATTTAAATGGGGAAAATCAATGAACAACATCGTTCTCAAGACGGACAGTTACAAGCTCAATCATTGGAATCAATACCC
>JANXLS010000144.1 GCA_025355035.1 Planctomycetota bacterium
AATATCGTCCTGAGCGGGCGCCTCGATCCGAATGAAAATTCGCAGCGCATCACCGGCAAAATCGCGTTGCCGCACCACTTGACGCAGGGACTCGTGTTGATTGTTGATGGGCGCACAGCTAAAGTCTCACGCTCTCCCCTCACCCCGCGCACCCCTTTACGAACTGGGGGCATGCGTCAGCCCTCTCTCCCCAACTGGAGAGGGGGCAACGGCTTCGGCTCGCTTCGCTCGCTGTCACTTTGGCAGCGCGCAGTGCAATAGGGGTTATTTTTTAAGGGCGGGTTGGTTTCCGGCGATGCCCATTTGTTTGTCGTATTCCATCGCGAATTGGTATTGGAGGGCGTAGGCTTTGGGGCCGATGGCTTGGGCGGGGACGGAGACGTCCCAGCGCAGGATGCCTTTTTTGTGTTCGTTCTTTTCGTACATGGGGTCTTCGCTGATTTTTTGCGTCATCGGGGCGAGTGTGACGTTGATTTCTTTTTCTTTCGACGTGGGCAGGCGGTCGAAGATGCGGACGGTGGCGGGTTCGCTGCCGAAGTTTTCAATCTGCAGGCGGTAGGTGAAATCGAGGATGCGGTTGCCGCCCTGGACTTTGTCGGATTTGTCGACCAATTCGCGTTCGGCTCGGAGCGACGCGTCGATGCCGAATCCGACCGTGAAGCTTTCGCCGATGGCGACGGTGGGGACTTCGCCGCGTCCGACGAATTGCTTGGCGATGTAGGTTGAGGCCGGGCCGGCGAGCAGGACGAATTTGCCTTCGTTGGTGAGTGAGGCTTCTTCGTAGACGTAGTTGGTCAGCAGGGGAATAGCGGTTTTGTAGAATTCGCCTTTGACGGGCAGGGAGGCGATCTGGATCAACTGTTCGCTGGCGCGGCTGGGGAGGGAGGTTCGGCCGGCGAGTTCGTAGTTGACGCTGACGCTTTCGTCGGCGAGGGCTCGGCCTTTCTCGGCTTTCTTTTGAACTTTACCCTTGGCGACGAGGTCGAGGAGTTGTAATTCGCCGGCGATGTCGTTGAGGTCGTTGTCTGCTTGTTCGGTGAACATTCTGTTGTTGCCGACGGTGCCGTTGAGGTTTTGTGGGGGTTGTTGCTGCGCCACCGCCGGCTGCTGAATTTGTTCCTTGTTGTTAAAGTTGTTCTGGAATGCGTTGGCGTTGAAATTTCCGTTGATCTGGCCTTGAAAATTATCGGGATTGATACTTCGGCCTTGTTGGGCTTTGTTGCGCCGTTCGACGATCTGCTCGCGTTGGACGCCGTAGTCGTCGACGGAGATGTAGACTTGTTTGGTTGTCGCCAGCGGAGCGAGGGCGATGGTTAGCGGCGTGAGCGAGGGGGCTCTGGCGACGAGGGACGGTGTGGCGGTGGACAGTGTCATCTGGACGCCGGACCAATCTTCGCCCTCATTTGTTGGATAGAGGCGTTGTATTCGACGACCACTTTTTCGCGCTTGGCGTCGGCCCGGATGTTGTAGCTGGGCGACCAGCTGGATTGATCGACGAGGTAGCGGAAGCGGAGGACGCCGTCAGCTTTGGCGAGGTTGACGAAGACGAGAGCTTCGCGGACGGTGCGGGCGCTGCCGCCGGTGAGTTCGTGGCGCTGGCGTTGGAGGGTGTTTAACTGGTCGTTCAAATCGCGTTCCTCGACGGCGAGTTTCAATTCTTCGGTGGCGTTGGTCTGGCGCTGTTCGAACTGGAAGAGGGTGATTTTAGAGAGCGTGTCGGCGTTGAGGACGCCTTTGGTGAGTTCGAAAGTGGCTGTCGGGGCAGTGAAGCCTTCGAGCTTGGTGAGGTAGGCTTTGCGTTCGTTGAGAAGTTCGGTCTGGCGCTTTTTGGCCAGGATTTTGTCCTGGGTGTCGCGGATGTCTTTGTCGAGTTTTCGGACTTCCTCGCGGACGTCCTGATCGACGGCTCGTTCGCGGTAGAGGACGGAGCGGACTTCGACGCCTTCATCGGCTTCGGCGTAGATGCTGCCGGGGAGGATGCGGGCGGGAAGGTCGGTGATGACAATTTCCTGCAGCCCGGCGGCGGCTTTGATTTCGACGAGGCGGGTGACGAGCGCCTGTCCGCGGTAGACGGTGATGGCGTCGACTTTGCCTTTGAGTTGGATTTCTGCGGCGGTGGTGAGGGAGGCGGCGAGAGTGACGAGAACGAGCAGGGAAAACCGGGCGCGCATGGTTACGAATCTCCGAGGGGTTTGAGAGAAGTGTAACATGTTTTCAGCGGTGCGATGTAACGAGATTGTAAAAGGGGCTGGGGATGATTGCGTCCCGCGTAGCTAAAGTCGAGTCCCCGTTCCGCCCAAAATTTCGGATTGCAACAATTGGCGCGATACTCTGCTGTACCCTTTCAGTGAGCGGAATTCGAACCCGCGAGTACCAGGGGTATCGACCGGGTACGGTCTCAACCCCAAGCTACCCTCTGTCACCCTTTTAGGGGGTGGATTGACGATTATTTTTAGCGAGTTAGGCGGTTGGCGTGGGATCTTTAAAGCCAGCGGGGCGGTGACTGCCGTCGCAGAAGGGTTTGGACTTGGAGGCACCGCAGCGGCAGATGGCCATTTGCGGGGTGGGGAGTTGGATGGGTTTGCCATCGACGCCGATGACTTCGAGGTCGCCTGCGATCAAGGCGGGGCCGTTGGGAAGAATCGTTACTTTGGTAGCCATGCAGGGCTCCTCATATAGGTGTGTTATGAAATTTGAATACTTGCAACCGGGGTATGAATAACCGGCTTTTGGGCGGAGTCAAGCGGGGGATTTTTTTCTCTCGCAAAGACGCAGAGAAGTGCAAAGGCGCAAAGAACGGCAAAGAGATGGTTGGGAACTATTTTTTAATTAATTTGACATTGTACTTGTATTCGGGTAAAGTAATTAGATCATAGGTGATCGGCACGGGTGCAAGACTCGTCCTTGGAATCCGATCAGATTGTCCTTCGGGGCTTTTTGATTCATTTCGAGGTGTGCTATGGTTTTAAATTTGGATTCTCGTGTTGCTTCGCAACACCGGGTTGAGGAGTCGTCTGCGACGACTT
>JANXLS010000169.1 GCA_025355035.1 Planctomycetota bacterium
GCCAGTGAGTGGACAATTCTGAGCCAGCGATAACGCCACGTCGCCCGTTCCCGGCGGAAGATCGACAATCAAATAATCCGCCGCACTCCATACAACATCGCGCAGGAACTGTACGACGATGCCATCGAGAATTGGTCCGCGCCAGATCATCGCCTGATTGAATTCGACGAGCAACCCCATGCTCATGACTTCCATGCCGTGCGCGATCATGGGATAAATCTTGCTCTCGCCCGCCAGTTTCGGCTTCTCCTTCAAGCCGGTCATGATCGGAATCGACGGCCCATACAAATCGCAATCCAACAGCGCCGCGCGAGCGCCGAGTTTCTGCAGTGCGAGAGCGAGGTTCACCGCGCACGTCGATTTCCCCACCCCGCCCTTCCCGGCACCCACGGCAATCACATGCTTGATCTGCGGCAACAAATTCACCGCGTCCGTGTTCGACGGCATGTGCGAGCCGCGCACTTTCGCCGACATGTTGATCGTCACAGACGACACGTCCGGCATCTCCGCAGCAATCGCATCGCGAATATCCTGCTCAATCTTCGCCTTGACCGGACACGCCGGCGTCGTCAACTCGCACGTGAGATTTAATGCACTACCATTCAAGACAACATCTTTGATCATCCCCATCGAAACAATGGACGATCCCATGTCCGGATCTTTGACGACTTCAAGTATGCGCAAAACACGTGCTTCAATCGTTTCCGACATGTCGCTTGAGTTCCTGTGAGTTCGAATAACGTTTGGAGTAAGGGTTAGCAGTCCGTTTGATCCGTACCAAACGCCTAACTCTAAATTCCCAACTCCATCCGCCGCCGTGCTGCTGCCGCTTTGAGCCCCGAAAAAATATACTTGTCCACACCCGCTTCACCGACACGAATGTCCGGCGTGAGATGCGGACCATGAAAATCGCTGCCGCCGGAAATCGCGCGTTCGTATCGGCGAGCAAGCCCCGTATAAAATCGGCGCAGCACCTCGGAATGCGATCGATAAAGCGCCTCGATTCCATCCATCCCGCGATGAAAAAGCGGTGCAATCAATTCGTCGTGTGGATGCCGCCCCGGATGAGCGAGAATCGACAAGCCACCCGCAGCGCGCACGACCGCGAACGCCGTCTCGGGCGCGAGACGATGCTTCGGCACATAACCGATTCCGCCCGGCTGCAGATACTTCAACATCGCTTCATGCGGCGTCCGGGCGTAACCGCGTTTAACCAGTGCGTCCGCCACATGTGGCCGCCCAATCGAATCCGCTGTTCCCGCCGCTTCGATCACATCGCTCTCTTCGATCGTCACGTTCGCCATCTTCATTTTCGCGATCATCGACAGAGCGCGAAGCTTTCGATGCTGCTGCATCTGGAGAAGAAACGCCTGAAACGCGCCCTGAGAGGACGTATCGATAAACAACCCCAGCAAATGCATTTCGATATTGCCTTCGTACATTGTCAGTTCGCATCCCGGCACAACTTCAATGCCGAGCTTCTTTCCATGCGCAATGGCCGCTTCGACGCCGCCGATCGTATCGTGATCCGTCACCGCCATCGCGCGGATACCCGATTTTGCAGCCGTCTCAACCAACTCCTCCGGCGTCAATTCGCCGTCGGACGCAATCGTATGGAGATGCAAATCAGCGT
>JANXLS010000191.1 GCA_025355035.1 Planctomycetota bacterium
TAAATCGGAGGGACGAAGTGAGAGACAAAATCGGCGCGGCAGGGAGTCTTGTTTGTGCGTTTGTGTTGGGGTGGCTCGTTCCGGGCGAGGCATGTCAGGCCGCCTGCAAGTCGTTCAGCGGCGATTCCGAACGCCGACTGATCGTGATTCTCGACAAGTCGGGGTCGATGGCTGAAGAAGAGAAGAGCGCCGAGATTGCGTGTCCGGAACCGCATGCTGACCGGAGTGGCCGGCGCATTTGCCGTCGCATCGATTTCGCGCGTTGGGACATCAAGCAGCAGGTCGGCGAAGAGCTCAAGCGCGGAACCGAGCGGCTCAAAGTTTTCATCATCACGTTTGACAGCAAACCCACCGTTTATCCCGCCATCACAGGCAATGCGCAGAAGATTGCCGAACGCGTTCGCGACGTGTTGAACCTCAACGAACCCGGCGATTACACTGACATTGCCGGCGCGTTCAAGCGCGCGGAAGGACTTCTAAAAGAGCGCGACTTTGATCTGAAAGAAGACGCTGAAGTCAAGATTCTTTACTATTCCGACGGCGAGCAGGACTGGCCGGTGGATCGTTCGATGTCGTGGCAAGCGAATGTCGCGCGCTACCAGACGCAGTGGAACGCCTCGGTTGAAAAGTCGCTCCGCGAATTGGGTGAGACGGTGCGGTCGTTGCGCGATTCGCAATTTCACAATCTCGCGCTGAGTACGCACGTTCGCTATTGGGGCGAGAGTCCGATCCTGCATCTGAACTTGTCGAAGACCGTTCGCGAGAATCTGGGTATCAGCGAATCGAAGATGAATGAGAACGAACTCCGCGCGCGATTGACTCTGACGGGGCTTGACATCACGCGGCAATCGCGATCGAACGACGGTTCATTTTTGATCGAAGGGCAAGTCAACGCATCGGGCAACAACATCAAATCGGCGTTTCTCGCTGTAACGCTCGATCCGCCGCTGGTTGAACCGATGGAGAAAGATTTCGTCGCAGGCACCGATCTGAAGTTTCCGCGATTTCATTTCCAGATTCCGGCTGACAAGCTGTCGGGGTTTACCGAAGTCAAGGTTGTTGCGTGCTTGACGCAGGACCCGGTTGCTGACCGACCACGTCGGCCCATCGATGTCACCAACAGCACGGTGTCGTCGTCTCCGATTTCCATCGGCGAATTGCCGCGAATGGACTGCGTCTCTCCGCCCGGCGGATATTTTCAGTCGGGGTTCCGCAACATGGGGATGGGTATTCGGGAACTGGCGACGATGCGTGTTCGGTGGAATTCGTCGGCGACGAAAATTCCGCTGACGTATTCGGCGACGTTTCCGAATTTCAAGATCGAGGTGATGAAGACCAGTGAACGCGGCGAACTCGTTCCGCTTCCGAATCCGTTCACGCTCGACGACATCAATCGAAACGAGCAATCCGGCGATTTGACGCTCGCAGTGTCCGCGTCGCAGCCGGGGGTGCATCCGGGACTTTCGTTGCTGACCATTTCGGGAAATGGCATCGAGCCGATTCACATCAAGGCGGATGTGGCGGTGGCCTCGCCGGTTCTGCGCGTGACGCCAATGAATCAGGATAAAATCTGGTACGACTCGGACAGCCTTTCGATGGACGTGCCTGTAGCGGTGCTGATTCCCGAAAGCGGTGCGGCGGGGCATCACATAGAACTCGATGTAAAATGCAAAAAAATCATTCCAGATTTCAACGCGTCGATTTCGGCGGAGGAGATGAAAGACAACGTTGTTCCCGATCGAACAGCACGGATGATTCTGCATCTTCAGTTCAAGAATTCGAATGTACTGAAAAAGCTTGAAGCGAACGATTTCGAGCTGCATGTGATCGCCAAGGATCTTGGGCTGAAAGTCGAATCGGAATCGACGCGCTTGAACATCACGTTCCAAGCCATGCCGCGGATGGACATCGTGGCGTTCGATTCGACGACGCAATTGAAAGTCGGGACGAAGAAGCGCATGAAGCGCGGGGACGAAGAGCAGTGGCATCTGGAATTCAGTTGGAACGACGCGGCGGCGGGCAAGCAAGTGGGTGCGCCGTTCCCGGGGAAAGAGCCGTTGAAAATCGGGAACGGGGTTTTGGAAATAACGCCGGTCGATTCGACCGAACTGGAATTGTCCGGCCAGCAACACAAGCCGATGTACATGAAAGTGAGAGCGATCGGGCAGGGCGTTTTGCAAAAACCGGAGCTTCCGTTTCGCCTGGATGAGACTCGAAAAAGCCCGGACCTTCCGGACATTGAAGTCTTTGCTCCGGCGATCAACGCGGATTTTATTCCGACGCCGCCGGCGCTGCTGAAATGGGGCGAAGAGACAGACTTCGGGCAACTGGGTTTGAGCGGAGACAAGGACGCGGCGGGAGAGGGTTATAAGTTCACGTTGACCGTTCCGGCGGGATGCAAGGCATCGCTTGTGCTCGGCAATGGCGCGCAGTGGCTTCAAGTGGATGCGACGGAGGGCGAAAAGAGCGAGAGCAAACGGTACACGTTTGAAGCGCCGATTCAGATGCAGATCATGACGCTGCGCGCGGTTGTTTACCAAAAATATTTCGATCTTCATCACAAACAATCGGGACTCGGCTGGCCGTTTCCGAAGCTTGAAATTGTGCGCGTGGAATTGGATCGCGAAACCAGCAGTGTGCCGTTGCCGGAAAGCAAAATCGGAGAGGTTCAACTTCCTCGGCTGCAACTGGCGCTGGCAGACCGGGAAGTTCCGGAGCGCAGTATGGCAAAGGGAACGCCACTGGTGTTGAAACACGTTTTTGTTGACGCGACGAAGCCGAAATTGAAGCCGACATTCTTTCAGCCCGGCGGTGGAGTCGGCAACTTGGAGATGGTTATCGAACCCAGCGATCCGGATTTTTCGCTGACGTTCCAAACGACGAATTCGCCGCGCATGAGTCTCAGCGCGTTGAAAGACGGCGCGCCTGTGGTCATCGTCGCCACTTATAACGGAGCGCAGTCGACAGTCAGCCAATTAACCAAACCGCTGGTTCCGAAGATTTCGTTGAAGTCGAATGACGGGCATGTTCCAGCGATCAATATCGAAATCAAAGACGCGTTCAAGTTTCATATCGCGCCGATGATTCCGCCGATTTTGATTGGGCTGGGAGCATTGGTGTTGCTCATTCTTGTGATCGTGGTTGGGGTGATGAAGAGCAATAAGCAACACGAAGCGCCGACTGAAATGCCGAAGTCGGAAAACGTCGTGGAGGGATCGTCCGCCGCTGAGAAAGCGGCTGCAGCGACGGATGCTCCGGGGGATTCCGTACCGCCATCGGATGCGCCCGTGGAGCAGCCACCCGCAGACAGTGGTGCGAGCGAACAGGATTGGGAGTCGAGGAATCAATTTTGACGTGCGATTGGTGTCAGGGACAAACGGTTCGCGATGACTTGCCGTCGCGTCGCTGCTCGAACTGCGGCGGGGCGCATTGGTTTTGCGCAACGGCGGACTGTGGTCGATTCGTTGCCGAATGCCGAGGCTTGTGTTCGGCTTGCGGGAGCGAGCGCCGTTACCCGGCACTGGACGGCCAGCGAAAACCCTATGTGACGGCGTGTCGCGCGACTGGAATTTCGATCCGATCGGAAGCAGCCTCTGGTACTGGTTTTGACGCGCGCCGAACAGAAGGGTATAGCCACGAGGGCCGGGTCTTGATTGCGGGATCGAAACACGTTTTTGTCGGTCCCAATCCGCGCGTGAAAGCGTCTGAAAAAAATCCGGCGCTGGGACTTGTTTGCGAGGCCTCGTCGCATGATGTTTCGTTCAGCACGCCGGCGCCGCTCGGTGCGAACGCGATGCTGATTGCGTCGCGCTCGCGAGTGCTTGCGATTTCGCTGCACACGGGGGAGGCTCAGCAGATTGGTGTCACAGGCAGCGCGATCCAGCCTATCAGTGCTGCGGCGAATGAACGAACCGGTGGCACTACTGAAATCTGGACAGGGATGCCGAGTGAATCCGGGACTTCGCTGCTTCGATACGATTATCTGCGCGGGGCCTGTTTGGAGCTTGGGACGTTTTCTCCGGCGCAGTCGTTTGCAGCGTCGGATGGAATTCGCGCGGGTGCGCAATCGCCGGGCGGCGATCACGACGGTTCCAATGGCGTGTGGTTCTTCAGCGTTCGGAAGGACACGTCGGCGGAAGGTTACAGTTTGGATACGAAGACCGGCACCTTTAAGGAGTGCGGTCGGCATTATGATGTCTGCGCTCTGCCGCGCACACCGGCGGAGAGGACGGCGCTCTGGTGGTCGGGTGCGGATAGTGCCGACGCGAATGGGGAGTGGTACTGGATTTCGCGCGGCGGGTGGGAAGATGATGGTGCGCTGCCCGTTCAGAAGATGCTGCGCGATCAATCAAAAGAGATAGAATACAGCCCATTCCGGGATACATTTTTGAATCGCGCGGCGAGTTTATCATTGTCGAGAACGCGCGATACGGAGATGTCTCAACGAGCGCTGGATGGCGCTTGGGTTCGGACGGGCGCGAAGGTACGTTGGGGCTGGTGCGGCGACGAAGCGGTTCGACTTTCCAGCGATCCGGCGCCCATCGGTTGGTCGGACGAAGCGCTGATGGCTGAGGCGGGTGTCAAACCTGTTGCAGAACAAATTGGTCCGCTGATCCCGACGCGCTGGGGCTTTGTTGCAGTCGTTGCCGAACGAGCCGGGGCGGGCAAACCGGATGCAATCGTTCTCGTTTATTTTGATTTTCCAAACACAATTTCGTAGTCAGTCGTCATCTTTCAGGAGGAATACACGACATGGATCCGACATACGTACCCTGGGGCACTTTGGTCCTCTCGTTGTTCACGTTCGGCATCTGGCTTTACCTGAAACAGATTGAAGTCGTCAATAAGCCGCCCGGGCCAAACATGCTGCTCATCGTTGGGATCCTGGTGTTTCTGCTGATCATCGGTTTCGTTGCTCCTTTGATTATTGGCTCGGGCGACCTCGACAAGATTATCATGTACAATATTCTGGCGTGGTCCGGCGTCGGCGGTGCGCTGGTGATGCTGCTTGTGGGATCGGCTCGATTGTTGACGGGCGGAAAAAAGTAAAACGGCCCTGTGTCATTCGGCATTTTAAATTTGTCATTCTCATCGACACCTTGCGACTGCATTTAAATTGGAGGCAAAATGTCCACGCCGATCGAACCGGTTTTGTTGATAGGTTTGGGTGGAACGGGGCGCGAAGTACTGTTGCGCATCCGTCGCCGCTTTTTCATGTCCGGCTACACGTCGCAGCCGTGGATTTCGTATCTGTGGATCGACACGGAGGCGGGGCAACCGAAAGCGCGGATGTCGCCGGATCTGCCGCTGGATTACGTCGCGCGGAAGACGAGTTTTCAGGAAAATGAAATATGCGACATCGGTGTGACGCAGGCGCAGACGCAAGACGTGAACGACAACAAACTGCGTTGGATGAATGTCTGGGAATGGGCGGATCCCGTTGCCGTCACGCCCGCGCTCGATCAGGATGGCCTCACCAACGGCGCGAAGCAGCAGCCGCCGCTCGGGCGGTTGGCGCTCTTCATGTCCGCCGGGAAAATCATCACGGCGCTCAAGGACCGGATGGAGTCGCTGCAGCACGAGAAGATCCAAGAGCGCATGACGTCGTTACGCGATGAACTGCGCTACGAAGTCAGCGCGAGCTCATCGTGTAAAGTGATTCTCGTTGGATCGCTCGCCGGCGGAACTGGAGCGGGTTGCTGTATCGACATCGCCGCGATGCTCAAGGCCGCTCAGCGCGACATGATCCCGGAACTCGCGAAATTCAATCAACTGAAATCCGCCAGCCGCTATGGATTCTTCCTGCTTCCGGACGCGTTCATCAACGACAGCCGCAGCGGAAGTTGGACGAATTTCAAGCCCGAACGCCTCCGTGCGAACGGCTACGCGATGCTTCAGGAAATCGAAAATGTGTCGCTGCGCCGATCGGGCAGCGGGCAGGCGTTGACCGGCCGCGAACATGCCGGGCAGGTCCACGCGACGTGGATGAACACGACGAATCTTCAGGTTCCGTGGATCGACGGGCCGATGTACAACAACGTCTTCCTTTTTGATGGATACGGCGAAGGCGGCACGCGGCTGACGGATGTGCGCGACAGTTACAGCCTCATCGCGAACGTACTTTTCTACGATGTACAAGGCAAGAACGACGCGATCAAATCGGCGAAGTCGAACGAGGATTACGTTCAATCGCGCGGGCATATTGAGACGTGTCCGCAGGAAGCGACGAGTTACGCGAACGCGATTTGGTCGGATGTGTACTCGTATGTTTTTGCGGCGGCGGGCAGCGCGCAACTGACGTTCGACGTTCCGCGTTTGCGGCTCACGGCCGCGTACATGCTGGCGAGCGGAGCGATTCGGCGATGGCTGGGTGAGAGCGCGGTTGCGCCGAAGGAAGATTCGGCGCGCGCGGAGCATGTGAAGAATGCCGAATTGCTTCGCGCGGGTTTGTTGAAGCGACTTGATCTTGAACTGCTGCGCAAGACATCGCCGCGGGAAGGGTTGCCGTGGTCGGAGACGGTCAAGGCGCGGACGCTTTGGGATGCGTTGAAAGACGCGAAAGCCATGACGTGGACGCAGCGCGTTGCGGGTTGGCGAATTGGCCAGAGACTCACGACGATCGAACAGACGGCGCCTCGCTGGGACGCGAAGGCGCTCTATGAGGATTTGAAAAAGGATTACATTGGCGAAGGTCAGCGGCTGCCGAAGCTGTTCCCGGAATTGATTGCCAAGCGACCGACCGACGGTTTCGAAAGCGGTTCGAATATTTATTCAAAGCAGGGCGGCGTCCGGGCGCTGGAATTGGTGATTGATTCCGGTGGCTTGCTTGAAACGAAGTTGGCGGAGATGGTCGCGAAGCTGAAGAGCATTGCGGAAGCCAGCCGCAAGAAAGAAAAGGATTTACAGGTCGGCGCGGCGAAGCACGCGAAGGAATTGGACGACGAACTGGCGAAACTCGATCTGGCTGAAAAAGATTTTCTGGCGTTGCCGGGATCGATCAATCAACTGCGCGAGCGGATCAGCAAGCAATTCAAGGACGCGCAAGTCGCGCTCGACCAGTACGGTAGCGCGAGGTACGACACGGGTTTGTTTGAAACGATGGCCTCAGCATGGGACATGTTCCGCGCGTCGGCGGACTTTAAGGCGATCAACGAACGCTGGCGCGCACGTGTTGCGCAGACGCGGTTTTTCCTCGAAGACATTCTGGATCGCAAACGCGAAAAAGATACGGAGCTCGAGTGTGGCATCGAGCAGATTCTGGAAGATCTGCGCAAATCGAAGTGGGATCATTTGACGCGTGTGTTGTGCGAGAATCTGCACAACGACGAGAACGCGCTTTGGGACGAACTCAAGAAGAGCGCGGTCAAAAAAAACGAGCAGGGCGAGGGAATTCTTGAAGACGAATTCAGCATGATTCAGGAAGGCTGTCTCGCGGAATGGCGTGGGCGGCTGAAGCGGCTTGCGGACCAAAGCCGGTTGACGGAAGCGTTGCCTGAGAGCTTTGACAATATTGTGGAGTTCGCGAACTTCAGCGCCGTTCCGCGCCAGGGTTCACACCGAGAACCCAAGCCCGACAAGCTGCGGTTGTTCGATTGTCTCGACGCATTGTACGAACTGTCGGTGAAGCCAACATGCGTCTCGAATTTACTGAAAAGTTGGAAGATCAATCAATTCGTCCAAACGCGCGATTTGGAATTCCTCGAAAAGTACAGCTTGTGCCGATTGGATTTGTTCCGCCTGTCGAACGGGAAGATTCATCGAGCGGACAACATGTTTCAGAATCAGGGCGCGGTTTTGCAGACGCCGGACGAGCATCGCCATTTGCTTTCGCCCGCCGGATTTGATCCGGAAGGGTTCTTGATGAAGGGTAGCAACCCGACGCGTACGGAGTCCACCGATCCGTTTGAAGCGCGCTTGTTCCGGGTTGAAATGGGAATTCCGCTCCCCGCGGTGAAGGTGTTGAAGCAAGGCGCGTTGGATGCCGCGAACATGGATCCGGAGAAGATTCATTTCTTCAAACCGAAGAGCGGTTACACGCCGATCTGCCGGTTTGACGAACAGGAGGCGACGGCGCTTCAGCGCGTTTATATGCACACGATGCTGGGCGTGATGCTGGGACAATTGCGTCCCGGTGAGCGTCCGGAAAACGAAGACGAAGCATGGTACTTTGAGTACCGCATCGCCAGCGATGGCCGCCCGAAGACGTACCGCAGTTGGCGTTCGATAGCGGACATCATCCGGCATTTGCAGCGCCGGGAAGCGGAGGATTTGCTTCAGGAGATCGTCGAAAAGAACACGGCGTTGCTACGGGATATGGGTCCGGTGGCATTGACGGCTCTGTATCTGATTGTCCGCTACAACCTGCGCTGGATTGCGCCGGAGAAATTGACGTTTGCGCGGATCACGCAGCAATTGAAAGAGCAGGGCATCATCGACCAGGAATGGATACCGTCAACGAAAGGCCCGCAGGTTTTGGTGCTCGAAGCGCTGCTGCGTTTTATCGGTGAACAGATGAATTATCGCTGGCAGAAGACGCTGGATCTCGGCGGCGAATTGCAGACGACGATTCGTGTGCTCGAACATTTCGTGCTGCATTACGCTCGATTTGTTCCGGTGAATTTGCGCAACACGTTTGGAAAACGCAAGGGCGCGGAGTCGACACCGGTCGCCTTACTGTGCTTCAATACGGAAGTCGATCAGTCGATCAACGTGTCGGATGCAGAGGACTTGTTGCTGCGAACGGCGAGTTTCGCGGGGCGTCGAAATCCGGTGTTCGAACGACTCGGATTGCGTGCTCCTTGGGCCGCTTACACGCCGGGATTGGCGTGCATGACGTATGAACACCATCGCGCGATCACCGGAACCGAGAGTACGTCGATGCGACCGGTTGATGATGAGGAAGCGCCGAACCGATTGTCGGATATCGCAAAAGAGGAGCGGCTTGTTGGGGCGTGGAGCGCGGAGATGTACATGTCCGACGCGCCGGCGACTGACGCGCAATTGTATCCGCCGCTGTTGAAATCGAAGACGATTGTGAAGCAGTTGGATTCGATGCTGGGATTCATGCAGCGACGCATGGACCTAGCGTCTGGAAAAACGCCTGTTGCGGCGACTTTGGTTGCGGCTGCACCGGAATCCACTTCGCCTGTTGTTGCAACCGCATCGGTTACAGCCGCTTTGCCGCCACCGTTCTTTGTTGCCTTCAATGGTGTGCCTTCGAAGCAGGCGATTTCGCCGGAGGAAATCGTCCGGGCGATTCAGGAGCAGAAATTGACGGGGGATACGAAGGTGTGGCGCAAGGGAATGAAGGAGTGGGTGCGCGGGGCGGATGTTTCGGAGTTGAAGGTGTTGATTGGACAGAACCAAGCGGACGAAGGTCCACCGGCGTTGAATGACGACGGTCCCCCTCCGTTGAATCCGTAATAGAAGAAAGGCGGCTTTCGAGCCGCTCTTCCTACTTCTAAATCATTACCTCGTGAAAGAGCTGCTAGTTTTGATGAGCGAATCGATTGTGTGTGCATGCGATCCTCGGGCGTACGAGCGCGGGGACCCATTTTGCGGGTTCTGCGGTCTGCGCGTCGGGTCGCCATGGCTTCACGATTCGTCGGGGGAATTGCCGCTGAATGTGCCGCGGTGCGTCCCCGCGAAACCGATCGATGGGCAACCGTTTCTGTCGCTTGAAATCAAGCCGCACGTCTCCGCTCCGGGCATCATCGATAGTAAACGTTTTCTCGACGCCAACGGTCGATTATCGCTCTCGCGGCTGGAGTTATCGTGCCAAGCGTGGACGTATGATATTGTCCCAACGATTTCCGGCGCGACGTTCAGTTTTTTGTTGCCGCGCGATTTCGATGGGACGGGTTTGCCGGGCCTGGCGACGTTGCGCTGCGTGTTCGATCTTTGTTATCCGGCTTCAAGCAGAGCGTTCGTGCACACGTTGAATCTTCAACCGGACGGATTGTTCAGCTTGAGTTCCGATGATTCGCGATTCGAAGACGCATCGAATTCGTACACGCTTTGGCTCTTCGAAAATCACGACGAGCCGATCGTCCTTGCGTTGGGAGCTGAGTTCCGGGCGGGAGTCGAGACGCTACCAGATTTTGCTACGGCGTACGCCACCCGTCGGGACGGTTCTCGCACGATCGGATTGGGGCGCGTCGCAACTGTTTTTGGGCAGACGACGATTGAATTGCGCCCGGCCGCCTTGCGCGAACTGCTTGCGCCGTCCATCGAAGGCCGTGTGTTCCTTCGGCTCGATACGCAGCACGGGGATGCTTCGGCGATATTCGATCTTCAGGTTCATGCGCGGCGCGCGCCGAAATTGTATTTGGAGCCGCCGGTTATTTTTCAGATCAATTTCAAAGCGCAGAAGAAGGGTTGGTTGACCAAAGGGTGTGAGGATCTCAAGAGTATTCTGAATTTTGAAGACGATGTTCGGCTTTGGAAACCGCAATTTGAATTGGGCATCGTGGCGAGTTCCGAGATTGATGAGGCGGCGCATCTTTCGGCGCGCATCGACTCAGGGTACCTCACCATTCATGCGGCGCTGAGGCCGGAATGGTTGAATGTCGCCAGGTCGTCGCCGCTTGAAGGCAGGGCGAAATTGTTGCTGCGCAACGCCAACAATTCGCGGCAGCACTCGAAGCTGGCTCCGCCGAATACCGTTGAGCCGCTCGCGGAAGTGAAGATCGTTATCGATTGGGAAAAGCGCGGATCGGTGCCGGTGTTGTCGATTGATTTCGGAACGACGAACACGTGCGCGGCTGTGATTTCGTCGTACAACGATGTGACATCGCGCGAGATTGAGATCAGCGGCGAGAGCGACAGCAACGTTCCGACGCTCCTGTTTTACACGCTGAAGAAAAACGAGAGCGGGAAGGAAGATGTGGCGTCGGTCGTGTTTGGCAAGCAGGCGCTCTCTGAAGGTCGACGCGTGATCAGCAGCACGTGTTTTAAAAAGGGAATCAAAACCGATCTGCTGAATCCGCGACAGCGGCTCATACCGATCGGGGAAAATCTATCGCTTTTTCCGCGCGAATTGACGACAGATTACCTGACGCAATTTCTTAAGGCGGCAATGCTCAGCCCGGACATTGATGGTCGTCCGATTGAGCGGCTTGTCTACACGTTCCCTGTGGCGGCGTCGCCCCAGTACGCGACAATGCTTGGCGAAGCGCTGGCGCTGGCGGTCGAAAAACTGCGGTTGCCGATTAAAAAAGAAAACATCGTGAAGTCGTGTGACGAAGCATCGGCGGGTGGTATCTGGTGGTTTTGCAAAAAAAAGAGTGAGATTCAACTCGCGGACAAAGTGTCGCTGCTGGTCTTCGATTACGGCGGAGGGACGACGGATTTGAGCGTCCTGGAATTCAATAAATTGGATGACAAATGGCAGGTGACGATCAAAGGGATCTCGGGGATTTCGCCTGCGGGTGGAGAGGATTTGACGTGGCGCATGGGGCGGGAATTCGTGGCGTGCGCATTGAACGAAAATCAGCGCGCGGACCTGTTGAATCCCAACCCAAATCCCAGTCCGAGCCGGAGGCCGTTGCAGCCGATCCGGCCGGATTCGATGCTCGGAAAGAATCTTGTTGCGACGGCGCAACTGCAAGGCCGCGACGATTGGCAGAAGAAACCGTACACGCGCTTTTTGCTGGAAGTTATTGAGGAACGGAAAATTGCGGCGGTGGGAGGGGAGCAGATTGACAGCTTGCAGACGCCGGTGATTCTCGATCTGCTTGAGAACGGCGAGTCTGCGTTTGTGCCCAGTGCGATCGAATTTCGCGGTGACATGATCGCTCTTGCCGACAGTAGCGCGCACGGTGGCAGCGTGGCGATGTGCAAGTTCAGCGAATACAAACAGACGCCGAGCGAGTTTGTTGCGGCGACTTCGGCGGGCGAAGGCATGTTGCCGGGGCACGTCTGGCTTTTTAAAGTTCAAAACCGTCTGCTGGAAGAACCGACGCGCGCGATGGACGTCGCAAGCAATCTGATCAGGCATTTGTACGGCAGCGGGAAAATCGACTATCTTTTGCTCATTGGAC
>JANXLS010000208.1 GCA_025355035.1 Planctomycetota bacterium
TAATCCACCAGACATTGCCTTTGCGCACCGAGCATTGTTCTTGATATGGCATGATCAAGCGTGAAGCAATTCTGAATTGGCGAGCGACACCTACGCTGTTGGTCACAGCAGTCGCCGCCGGTGCCCGTATTTTAACTCCGAAGCCGTCCGCGCCGCTCTGTATTGAAGTCAACGATCTGTGTACGGCTTCGATGGAGTGCCGCGTGGCCGGACAGAGCCGCCAATAATCATCCAGCATCTTCTTGGCTTCATCAACGGAACACTCTGCGTTGCGAGCAATGCCATATTCCGACGCGCCATATGGAATGCCAAAGCCGATGGGCTTGGCCCTGGAGCGGAAATGTTTAACTCGCTTGTCTTTTGATTTCAGCAGTTTCAGAATATCTGCTTCCTGCATGCCAGGTAGCTGTGTCGAAAGTTGCCCGCCGAAAAGTTTCAGTGCGGTTTCGCTATGTTCGTCCGCGGGATCCGCGTCGGTCTCCTTCGCATAGATCGCCTGTGTAAACGGATCGCACGTGACGCCGGATTTGATTCTGAGTTCGAGCTGATCGAAGTCGCCACCGTTCATTTGCCAACCGGCTGCTGGCGCGAACATCGAACGGAAATGAACCTCTCGTGATTTTTCCCAATCGGTTTCGCGGTCGGGGCTGGGCATCTGCTGGGAGTTCGGGTTCGAGCATGACATGCGATCCGTCTGCGTGCCACCAATGTGGAACTTGGGGAAGATGGAGTCTCCTTTAATGGTGGCGACGAACTGAAGTTTTCGTTCAAAAACGCGTGCCTGCATGAGCATGTCGAGATTCGTTATCGCCTGTAAAATCCCCGCCGTGTCGCACCCGGATTTTTCAAGTTTCTGGCGATCAAGTTTCAGGTCTTGCAACAGCGGTTCGAGCGTGTCTTTTCGGCGACTATTTTCAATCTCTTCATAGTCTTCGTCATCACCCGGCAGCGCATCGTTTACCAGCTTAAGGACGTGCTTGTTAATATAGGCAATAACCTGGTCGGTGCTGTTCGTGTTCGCCAGGCCCAACGCGGCGCAATGTATGATCGCCTCATCTTTCTTCTGGGTGTAAGCGTGCTTGGCGGTATCACGCGCTTGCTCATCAATGTGGACGCCAACCATGCGCACAGTTGATGCCCACGGAACCAAACCCATGTCGTGACGCAGGGCGCCGAAGCCGGGATCGGCTTTGAAATGGTTGTAGACATGCCGCAACATGACAATATCGGCGGCGGCGTACGCGAGCATCTTGGGATCGCGCTCAAGTGTCAGGGATTTGTTCCACGCGTCGATGTGACCGCATTCCTTTGAATCAGGACCGCCGCGCTCCGTCCACACCGGGAATGTTTCATCCGATTCACCAAAAATGCTATCGAAGTCCTGATGGTCAACAACACCATTGTAACCCAACAAGGGTGCGAGCGTTTTAAGGCTGTAGGGCGCGCCGTAGCGAACCGAATAGCGAACATCTGCCAGCAGTCGGTGGTCCTTGTGTGACATGGCTTGCTCGCGGCGTTTCTTTTCAGCGGAGGAGGGCTTGTCATCCCAATTCCACTTGAGATGGTCGCCGAGCCGCCAGCGTCCTTCGATCCCGCCAGCGTCCTTGTTTAAGTTGACACGCAGTTTTTCAAAGAGCTTTGTCACAGCAGTGACCGGCATCTTTTTGAACGTGATGCCGGGATATTGTTGCAATTCATTGGCAAATGGCGGGAGGCGCAGCGCGGCCAAATAGGT
>JANXLS010000211.1 GCA_025355035.1 Planctomycetota bacterium
CTTGTCCGTGTTCAGGCTCTTCATATCGATCTCGATGTCGAAGTGCCCGATGTTGCAGACGATCACGTTGTCCTTCATCGCGTCCATGTGCTTGCGCGTGATGATGTCGCAGCAGCCGGTCGTCGTCACGAAGATGTCGCCTTGCGGAGCAGCTTCGTCCATCGTCACGACCTGATAACCTTCCATGCAGGCCTGTAACGCGTTGATCGGATCGATTTCCGTCACGAGAACGCGAGCGCCCTGTCCGCGCAACGACTGCGCGCAACCCTTGCCCACGTCGCCGTAGCCGGCGACAACCGCGATCTTCCCAGCGATCATCACGCTTGTCGCGCGCTTAATACCGTCAAGAAGCGATTCGCGGCAGCCGTACAGATTGTCGAACTTCGATTTCGTGCAGGAATCGTTTACGTTGATCGCGGGCATCTTCAACGTGCCCTTTTTGACACGGTCGTACAAGCGGTGAACGCCGGTCGTCGTTTCTTCGCTCAAGCCGACGATGTCCTTCGCCAGGTGCGGGTGCTTGTCGTGAACCATGTTGGTCAAGTCGCCGCCGTCATCGAGAATCATGTTCAGCGCCTTGCCATCCGGCCAGAAGAGCGACTGTTCGATACACCAATCGAATTCCGTTTCGTTCATGCCTTTCCAGGCAAACACCGCGCAACCGGCAGCAGCGACACCGGCGGCCGCGTGGTCCTGCGTCGAGAAAATATTGCAGCTCGACCAGCGCACGGACGCGCCCAGATCTTGCAGCGTTTCGATGAGGACAGCGGTCTGAATCGTCATATGCAGGCAGCCCGCGATACGCGCGCCAGCCAGCGGCTTCTTGCCTTTATATTCTTCACGGAGCGCCATCAAGCCGGGCATTTCGATCTCGGCAATCGCGATTTCCTTGCGGCCCCAATCGGCCAAACCCATATCTTTGACTTTATAATCTGTTGCCACGAGCATGTATAAATTTCCTTTCAAAATTGCGCCAGCCTGAATGGTTCACGTTGTTCCACGCTATATCCATTATAAAGGCAGTCGGCGCGTAACGCACCATAAATCTTTCTGCAAGCAGATCGTACTCAATTGCCATGCCACACCGTCTTGCAACATTCCGTATTGGTTTCAGACAGACGCACGAAATGCGCGCAGCATCAAACAATTGCATTTGAGAAAAAGCCACTTAAAATAAGTCTCAACGCCCACGTCAACCCGACACACCCCTTCTCAACAGGAGTTCTCATCATGCTTGGCAATCCCCCGCTCAACGAACGCACCGCCCTCGCCGCCAAAATCGCCGCCCGTTTCCTCGTCGCCAAAGACCACTCCCACATCCTCACTAGCTATCCCAAAGCCGTCGAAAACGCGCTCGCTTTGATCGAAGAAGTCGAAAAGCAAGTCGCCGCGGTGAAGCCCGCGAATTGAAACCCCGTTGTGGGTCTCAGAAAAGCGTGGGTGCTTCAGTGCGCATCATTTCGCTCGTCGAATAACCTTTTCAGCGATGAACCAGACCGCGCCGAGAATACTCAGCGCAACAACGCCATCCACCGCGAAACCCTTGAAGCTGTACAACGGTTCCGGAAGGTTACTGTCGTGAATGCAATCGCGTTCGACGCAGACACCTCGTTCGGATGTCATTGCGGGCATAGGCCAGCCGAATGAACTGACGCAAACGCCGAGCATGTAGTCTCACGATGAGCCTGATTGAAATTCGGATCTCAGCGTTTCTGCGTGAAAAAAGAAAGTAGCGGTTTTAGAGAAGATTGGGTTTAGAACCGAATGCCGACACCCAATTGCACACTCCAACGCTGCTTTTGATGCGTCCCGTTTTCGTCTTGAATCACCGGGATCGGAGCGGTCAGGCTGACGACGAGACGGTCGTTGGGTTTGGCGGCGATGCCGGGAAGTACAAACATGTTTCGCCCGCCGTGATCGGGGCCGGTGATGTGGTGATCGACGGCGTGGCGTTCGAGCAAGCCTTGAAGGCCCGCGCTGCCGTACAATTTCCACGCATAACACGTCGGGGAGAGCAGGCGGCTGGCGCTTAGCGAAAAACGCGCTAGGTCGCCTTCTTTGAATTCCTGGCTGCCCTGCCCTTTGTGGGTGTAACTGGCAGACGCCGACGCGCCCCATTTCTCCCAGCCGTGCGACGCCGCGATGCCAAGTGTTTCGTTCAGACTTCCGCTGCCGGGCTGGTCTTCGGTTTCGAACAGGTCGCCATTGGTGCGGCGGTTGTTCGTTTCGCCATAGGGCGTTTTCAATGCGGCAAAAACGGCCAAATCCAGCGGAAAGCATTCAGTTTGTTTCATGAAGCGATACTTCACGTCAAACGCGAGGTCCGTCGCGCCCGTGCTGGTCTCGCGCTGGCCGATCCGGTTGGTGTCATCGACGTTGACTTTGTGCAGGCTGCGGAATCCGGCGCTGACACCGATGGAGAGGTCTTCGGTGATCAGATACCCAATGTGTTCGTTGACGAAACAATCGTAGCGGTACGCATGTTGATCGTGTCCGGCTTGGACAATTAAAAACGAATTCTCCGCGCGGTTGTGCTGGAACTGGCGGTATTCGAAAGACGTATCGACTGACCAGCGACGCGGAGCAGCGACTTCAACAGCCGGCTTCGTCAGGTCAGGCACCCCGTCGGCGAGTGCCGGCTCGGCATCGGAACCGTCCTTCAATTTGCGCGACACAGCGAGGTCTTTCAGCAACCGGCGCGGATCGCCGACGCCTGCTGTAAAACCCGATGCGCCGCCGCGCGCGGGATCGCCGAAGCTGCTGCCACAGGCGTCACACGCCATTGCATTCCACGTCAAAACAAGCGCTGCCAACAGCGATACCACGATGCGAAGAAACATTATTGCGCTGCCCTTTCTCCATCCAAAAACGGACACTACTCGACATGCGATCTACGCACGGAGCACATTGATCTTGAGGTGATTGTTCGCGCCTCGAGCGAATGATCGAGACTGGAAAATTATGAGTATTCGAACGTGCAGTGAACTCGCCCACTCGCGGTTTTCTGACCCTGCATCGAACGCGATCACAAAAGCATGGTCAAAAGTCACGAGAACCGAAGTTCACATCGTGCCGTCGAAAGGAGCCGCCTTTTGTCGTGCGCGGCATTGAGGG
>JANXLS010000226.1 GCA_025355035.1 Planctomycetota bacterium
GCGTCGTTTGCTCAAACTCCCACCAAACGTCAGCAAGATGCCAGGGCAATTTCGGTAATTCTTTCTTCGCAGGATCAGCGTTTTTCGGCGTTGCGGGCTCCTCGGCTCGCAGCGCGAAAACACATACCGTGACCAGACACATCATACTTATGGCAAGCAGGCGCATAACGGGAGACCTTTCATCTAGTTTCAACATAAAAATGAGCGCTACGAAGCACAGCAAAATGAATATGACGAGGCGCATGATAACCAATCCTCTATCGGATTTTCACAATCTTCCGTTCGCGGATTGACTTCTCTTCCGCGTGAACCAACGCGATCGATTCGCGCGCCTCTTTCACCGTGATGATCGTCGGCTTCGTCTTTTTTTCGATGCACTCCAAAAAGTAATCGATCTCCAGTTGCCAACCGTTCTGCGTCGCGACTTTCACGACTTCCCCTACTTTCTCCGCCGCGCGATGCAGCATCAGCACCTTGCCTTCGCGGCTCGCATCAAAGTCCACCGTCGCTTTGTCAAAAACGACCGTGTAACGCATCGTAAACGGATACGACGTATCGGCGTTCCATCCGCCTTCAGCGACAACGACAAGCTTGGGATTCTTGTAAAGGTAGCTGGTGACGACGTGGTCGATTCCGTCGCGCGTGGACTTGCCGCCATTGCCCACCGAAAACACCGCTTTCGGATTGCCGAACACAAAGCGCACGAAATCGGTGTCGTGGATGTGCAGGTCAAACAGCGCGGCTCCCGAAAGTTTCGGATTCAAAATCCAATTCTTTGCCGACCATCCCGGCGCAGCCGCGAAGCGCTTAAACGTCGCCGAATGGACTTTGCCGAATTCCTTCGAATCCACCGCCTTCTTCAACCAATCCCATTCCGGCCAGAATCGCATGCAGTGCGCGGGCATGATGAACGCCTTCGATTTCTTCGACGCTTCCACGATCTGGTCCGCTTCCTTCAAACTAACGGTCAGCGGTTTTTCGCACAGCACATACTTTCCAGCCTTCAACGCCTTGATCGCGATTTCAGCGTGCAAGTACGTCGGCAGGCAAATGTCCACCGCATCGACGTTCGGATCGTTGATCAGTTCATCCGGTTCAAAGTACGCTTTGACTTTCGTCGGATCAATGTTCAGTTTCTTCGCTTCACCGACATTCCCGCCACCCGTGGACATGTCCCCTTTGGTACGGTTCGGATCGTAGTCGCAATACGCCGTGACTTCCGCGCGCGGATTGTTGAGATGAATTTCCAGATGCGTCCGACCCATGAAGCCCAGACCGATTACTCCCACGCGTACTGCCATCGGATGTTTCTCCTTGCTGACCGAGCGAAAGATTTTTGAAGAACAACTCCAGAATCATAATCCCCTGTACAACAACGCCAGTCGCGTAAAAGCGCAAAACTCTTGATGTTTTGCGAACGTGGGTGGCGGGTAGCACCGGTAGTCAATGACCGTTGATATCGGCGGGTGGCCACCCGTCACCCGCCTCATTCACGTAAGCATTGGATCATCCGCCTACAACAATCACATTCGCATACGGCGTCGCATCGCCCGTCCTAACACACGCCACCGCTTCCCGCGCAAACTGTTTGAAGCGCAGATGAGAATGGCATTCGATCGGCGATTTCTGCTGCTCGTGCCACGCATAGCGCTCGGGCGAACACTCCTTCATTTCGCTGGCGAGGATCACTCGATCGTGTGGCAGTTCCGGCAGAATCGCGTCGAGTACTTGAGCCACCGTCGGGACGTCCGCGGTCACCGAAAGATCCAGTGTCCCGCCCGGCACCCCAAACGGCACAGGAAAACCGCCGTCGCAGACGAGCAGCATCTGCGTGTGACCGATGCGTCGAATCAACGCAGCAAGTTCCGGATTCAAAACCCGCGGCGGCGCGCACGAAGTCCGCGTACCCAGCAACGCGCGCGCTGTCTGCTCGCGCGTAAATCGGTCAATTGCGCTGGGAGCAGGGCGCTTGAAAAGGTGCTCCCCATTTTGAATCGCAACAAGCTCCCAGCCTTCTCGCCCCAACGCATTGAGATCCGGAGCGCCGCTGCGCGTGTATTCCCATTCGAGCATGATCGGTGCCTCCCCTTCATATCTGATTGAATGATATTTTTTATCCTGAAAGAATACTCGCGAACTGCATTTTGTCTTTCCAAAGTGCTTATGGACTCGTGAATGGCCCATGCCACACTCGCACATGACAAGCTGTTGCCGCTCCCGAACTGAACGCCTTCATTCCAATAATTGTTGAGCAGATCCAAAACGGAAATTTCTTCATTCGCGTAGATTCGCGACGATTCGCGTTATTCGATGTTAAAAAGCCCTTTGCCGTTATTTCCCCGCACTTGCCTTGACTTTTTTCCGAAAAAGTTCTAAAGTCTGACCTAAATCTACACACGGTGTTACTCAGCAGGCGATTTTGTCCCTGCGTGCGCAGGGGAAGGTGGTTCATGAAGAGCGAATTGGGCGTCATATTAATGGTAATCTTGTTCGCCATCCTGTCGATTGTTTTCGGCGTTTTGGCCTACTCCAATTTTAAGACAATCGACGGCAACGACGTTGAAGCCGATGCATTCGGTGCCCGCATCGAGAAAGAAAAAGCCGAGACGCGCGACCTCGAAGGCACCATCGCCGAATACGACGAAAAGAAGGCGCTCTACGGCGAAAAAATTGCCAAGGCGCTGCAGTTGGCCGCCTATTATCGTTCCGAAGCCGTCGCCTTCCGCCGCGCGCACGAGCAGCGTCTCGACATGACAAAGTCCGGTCAGGCCTTCGAACAGCAGGTCAAAGACGTCGCCTCCACCGTCGCCAAAGTCAAAGTGAAAACGCTCGCTCAGATCGAAGCCGAAATCACGCAGTTGCGCACCGACATGGAAAAGAAAGTCGCTGAAGACAACGCCAAAAAAGACAAGGTCATCGAAGAAGTCCGCCTCGAAAAAGACAAGTTCCAGAAGCTCAGCAAAGGCCATGTCGAAAAAATGAACTACGCCAATTCCCAGTTGGGTAACACCAAGCAGGAATTGAAGGATCTGACCACGCGCGAAGTCATCCACGCCAAATTGCGCGATCAGGCCGACGGGCACATCGTGTACTCCGATTTCGATCACAACATCTGCTCGATCGACTTGGGCACCGGCGACGGCGTCAAGAACGGTTTCCGCTTCGAAGTCTTCACCATGGAAGCCGGCAACCGTCACAACACCAAGGCCTACATCGAAGTCGTCAAGGCCAGCGAAAAGCAATCACAGTGCGTCGTTGTCCGCCGCCCCGTGACCCTTCCAACCGATCCGTTCTCCTCCTATATTGGGACCGAACCGGAAGAAAAGTACAACCCGTTGTCCAAGTCCGGCAAGAAGGATTACTCGGCGGAACCGATGATCGGCGGGATCACCGTCATGACCGGCCAGACGATCAACAATCCGATCAACGATGGCGACCTCATCCAGAACCCCTTCTACGACCCCGGCCACACGCGCACGTTTTACATTGCAGGCAGCAAGGAAATCGTCGGCGGCCGCCAGAAGAGCGCCATCCGCTACAACCGCCAGGAAATCAAAGACACCGCGGAACGCTACGGTGCGAAAGTCTCCGCGGTCATCGACACGAACGTCAACTACGTCATCCAGCAAAAAATCTTCTCGCACAATCCGCCGGACGATCCGGAATTCGAAAAAGCCATCGACTTGGGCATTCCGGTGATTTACGAGTGGGAATTGTTCCGATTCCTCAGTAATGAATAAAAGCAGTTCAAAGTTCATGGTTCAAAGTTCAAAGTTAACGGCAAATAATTTGAATCTTGAATCGTGAATCGTGAACTTTAAACTTTAAACTTTGAACTTTGAACTTTGAACTAAGGTATCCCATGTCAACGAAACAAACGATTCTTTACACGCTCATGATCTTCTTCCTCGCCGTGATGCTCTTCGCCATGGGCGCGTGGTTCAATTCCAGCATGAAGCTGGACCAGTTGAAGAAAGCGTTTGAATCCCAGCACGAAATCAACATTGTCCTCAAGCGCACACTCAACGGTGTCGGCGACAACCCCGGCTTGAAGGAAATTGTTGACGATAAACAGAAGGGCATCATCTTCCAGTCCGACGAATTAGAAAAACAAATCCCGCTGCTGAAAGACAACACCGACCCGGCGGCACCCGGCGTCAAGCAGCTCGAAGACAAATACAAGGAACTCGAACCCGGTCTGCGCAAAGCATGGACGGAAGACGCTGTCAAAGCGCTCAACGATTCCAAGAAAGAACGCGAACAGAGCGACGCCGACATCGAAGGCGCGTTGAAACGCCTCGCCACGCAGCGCGCTGAAAAAGTCGAAAAAGAAACCGCTGCCGCCAAGGATCTCGCGCAGGAAGAAGGTACGCGCGAAACCGAATTGAAGAAAATTGCGCAAGAAAACGCCAAGATGTCGCTGGACCTCGAACGCGTCCGCTTCGAACACGAATCCGTTCAGCAAAAAGTCACGGAAGTCAGCCGTAACTTGAGCAAAGTCAAATCGGTCATTCCGCAGGGCCGCATCATCGGCAGCGAGCGCGCAGAATCCATCAATGGCGTGAAACTCACGTTGATGATCAAAGGCAAACCCGTCCCTGAACCGAAGCCCATCGACCCAAAGTACAAAGTCGCGTTCATCGATCTCGGCACTCGAAACGGCGTCCGCAACGGCATGACCTTTGAGGTGTACTCCGGTCGCCATCCGGAATCCATGGCCGTGAAAAAGGGCAGGCTTGAAGTCGTCGACGCGGGTGCGTTCTCGTCCCGCTGCGTCGTTCTGAATGCCGTTCTCGAAAACCGTTGGGACCCGTTGACCGGCTGGGTCCCCGAGAAGCCCGAATACCTCTTCTCCAAGTACGCCGCCGACGGTGCCGAAGAATCCAACGCCGTCCCCCTGATTGCGCGTACGACCGTGAAAGATAAAGTCGAAGCCATGCGCCTCGAAAAAATCGCCAAGGACCTCGGCTTGGAAGCCGCGCAAGAAGCCGCCGCCGCCGGAAAAGGCAGCGCCCTTCCGCCCTCCAACCTCAGCCTCTCCATCTCGCCGATCGCGTCCGGCGACTGGATTTTCAACGCCGATTACATCCCGATCGTTTCAACCGACGAATTCCACGCTCAATTGCGTGAGGAACTCAATTCGATGCGCGACGTCAACGTCGGCTTGCTCACCTTTTACATCGCCGACACCGTTCGCGACTACCGCAAGGTATTTATTAAGCGGCTGTGCGAACACAACAGTTGCAAAGTCGCCGACGTGATGAACCCCAACGTCAACGTCGTCATCGTCGGCGCCGGCTTCACCGATCTCGAATTGGTCAAGGAACGCAACGCCGGCAAGAAGGGTAAAGAAGGATTGAAGGAAGATGACAAGAACCTGCTCGCAACTGAAGCCGCATTGGAAGACGCAAAGAAATTCAGCGCCAGCGTCATCCCCGAAGACGAGTCCGAAGCGTTCTTTGACCGCCGTACGCGCAAACAGGAACTCCTCCGCGGCAAAGTCCAACAGCCCGGCCGCAGTTCCTTCTACATCGCCGGCAAGATGAAGTCCCGCTCGCCCGAACTGCTCGCACAGTACATCCAGGACCACGACGGCATCGTCGCGCCCGACATGGAATCCAAGGTCGATTACGTCGTCGTTGGTGAAAGCCCCGACGAAGCCTTCATCGAAAAAGTGAAGAAACTCGGCCTCAAGATCCTCCGCGAAGAAGAAGTTCCCGAAGTCCTCGGCGTCGTGACCAAGTAGTTTTTGTGGTGCAGGCGTCCCGCCTGCCGTTGCCGTTCCCCTCTCCTGTTGACGGAGAGGGCCGACGCATGCCCCCAGTTCGAAAAGGGATGCGTGGGGTGAGGCAGTGCTTCATTTTTTCACTGCGCAAGTGAATAGCAACGAGCCACTTCTCCGTATTTTTCTTTGACACTTTTGCAATCCACAAATTGCGGATTGCGCATTTTTCGTTATACTTGGGTGTCATGAACAACGAGTTGGCTTTCCAACGGTGCATCGCGCCGTCGTGCGGCGCCACTTTCGGCGTCTCCGAAATTCTGAATGCGTGTCCGAAGTGCGGATCGCTCCTGGACGTGGACTACGACTGGAACCGCGCTGGCGTCCCGTCGTCGCTCAAAGGCTTCGAAGCCAAGTGGGCGACGCGCCGCAACCCGCTGCACTTCTCCGGCGTCTGGCGCTTCAAGGAACTCCTGAACTTTGCCCCGGATAATTGTGTCGCAACGATAGGCGAAGGCCAAACGCTCCTGCGCTCTGAAAGTTGCGTCGCAGACTATACGGGCATGGACCGCGTCAACCTCCAGTACGAAGGCCTCAACCCCAGCGGCTCTTTTAAAGACAACGGCATGGCCGCGGGCTTCACGCACGCCCGCATGGTCGGCGCGCGCAAAATGGCTTGCGCCAGCACCGGTAACACGTCCTCCAGCCTCGCAGCCTACGCGGCAGCCGCACCCGCCGTCAACGGGCAGAAATGCGAAGCACTCGTCTTCGTCGGCTCCGGTCGCATCGCCATGGGCAAGCTCTCGCAGGGACTCGACTACGGTGCCAAAACGCTCCAAGTCATGGGCCATTTCGACGACGCCATGCGCCGCGTCAAAGAAACCAGCAAAGCCCTCGGCATCTACCTCCTCAACTCCGTGAATCCCTTCCGCCTCGAAGGCCAGAAGACGATCATGCTGCGCATTCTCGAGGCGCTCGATTGGCAAAGCCCCGACTGGATCGTCGTCCCCGGCGGAAACCTCGGCAACACCTCCGCCTTCGGCAAAGCGTTTTTCGAACTCAAGAAACTCGGCCTGATCCTACGCATGCCGCGTATCGCTGTGATCAACGCCGCAGGAGCAAACACGCTCAATCAACTCTACAACAACCACGGCATCCGCTGGAATGCTGGCAACTACGACGCTGACAAGATCAACCAATTCTACGCCGCGATGAATCTCGAACACCGCGAAGCCAACACCGTCGCCAGCGCCATCGAAATCAACCGCCCCGTCAATTTGATCAAAGCCCTCCGTTCTCTCGAATGGACCAACGGTGTCGTCACCGACGCAACGGATCAAGAAATCATGGACGCCAAAGCCATCGTCGGCCGCGCCGGCTTGGGCTGCGAACCCGCCAGCGCCGCCAGCGTCGCCGGCCTCAAAAAACTCGTCGCCAATGGCACCATTCACAAATCCGAAACCGTCGCCTGCATCATCACCGGCCACCAACTTAAAGCCGCACACCCCACCGTTGCATACCACAG
>JANXLS010000235.1 GCA_025355035.1 Planctomycetota bacterium
CCGCGTTCATCGGCTGCGTCGTCGCTGTCCACGTATCCGCAGCCGGATCATAAAGCTCGGCTGTCGAATCCGAGACACTCGCGTTTGTTGCGCCACCCGTCGCCAGCGCATTCCCACTGGGCAGCGTCGTGATCCGATGAAAAGCCCGTCCGGTGGTCAACAGTTTTGCCGTGAAGGTCCACGAATCCGTTGCCGGATCGTAGATCTCGGCGCTCGCGTTCGCGAACCCCGTCGAATCGATCCCACCCGAAACAAGTACTTTTCCATTGGCGAGTATCGTCGCAGCGTGCTGTGTCCGCCCGATATGCAGACCGAATTTCGTAAACGTAAACGAGTTCGTCGTCGGATCGTAAATCTCGACGGCTCCAGTCGGCGCGCCGGTCGTTAACGTCCCGCCGACAATCAATACTTTTCCGCTCGCCAGAACCGTCGCCGTGTGCCCCGTCCGAGCGACCAGCATTGATTTTGTTGTGGACGTAAACGAATTCGTGATCGGATCATACACCTCAGCTTTTAAGCTCGGCACGTTGTTGGAATCGAATCCGCCCGCAAGGATTACCTTTCCGCTTGCCAGCAGCGCCATCGCAAATTCGCCGCGCGGGTTGATCATCGGCTGCGCCGTGGCGGTAAACGTGTCACTGGCAGGATCGTAAGTCTCAGCCGTATTGATCGCGAAATTCGTCGTATCGTATCCGCCCGCAAGAAACACTTTTCCCGACGCCAGAAGCACCGCTGAATGCCCAAAACGTGTCGCGTTCATCGCATGCGCCGATGCCGTCCACGTGTCGGCAACCGGATCGTACGTTTCGGCGCTCGACACTGCCGTCGGCGTCCCATTTAATCCGCCGGCAACAAAAACGGAACCGTTCGAAAGCAACGTAGCCGTGTGCGCGGTCCGCGGATTATTCATCGCGTGCGCCGTGGGCGTAAACGAATCGACAGCGAACGCAGACGAGATCAGGAAGATCAGTGAAACGGCTGCTGCTTTTCTCAAATTTTGAAACATGGATTGGTTTCTCATCAAATTGGCCTTCCGGTCAAAATTGTTGCGTTGGCATGTGTGACGATCTAGAAGAATAGGACTTCACCGCAATTGATATTCTGAATGAATTGTCATCCCGCGGTTCGATTTCACGGCTGTCGTTCCGACCGGTCGAAATCGACGGAATGAATTGCCGCTCCGTCGAACGGATCATAATTTTTAGTCGTCGCACCGGGACGCCGGAACAACCACTTCA
>JANXLS010000258.1 GCA_025355035.1 Planctomycetota bacterium
CCCAGCGGCGAAGCGATCTTTAAATTGATCGAAGTCCCGCTGCTCGGCAAGAACGACGCGGAGTTGCTCGAGATCAGCAAGAAGGGGTGCCTGTCCTTGACGCTGGCCGAAATGAAGACGATTCAGGACCATTACGCGCAACTGGGCCGCGAACCGAAGGACGTGGAACTCGAAACCGTCGCGCAGACGTGGTCCGAACATTGCCGCCACAAAACGATGCGCGGTTCCATCGAACTCGACGGTCCCGAAGGCATCAAGAAGTACGACAATTTGCTGAAAGAAACGATCTTCCGCGCAACGGAATTAATCGGCCACCGCCGCTGCCTGTCGGTCTTCAAAGACAACGCCGGCGTCATCGCGTTCGATGATAAATGGGCGCTGACGTTTAAAGTCGAAACGCACAATCATCCCAGCGCGATCGAGCCTTACGGCGGCGCGGGCACGGGCATCGGCGGTTGTATCCGCGATACCATGGGCACAGGCCTGGCCGCGAAACCGATCGCCAACACAGACGTCTTCTGCTTCGGCATGCCCGACGTCGATCACGAAACGCTCCCGACCGGAACGCTGCACCCGCGCCGCGTGATGACCGGCGTCGTCGCAGGCGTGCGGGACTACGGAAATCGCATGGGTATTCCGACGGTCAACGGCGCGGTGCATTTCGATCCGCGCTACGTCGGCAACCCGCTCGTTTTCGCCGGATCAGCGGGTTTGATTCCGCGCGACAAGATCGCGAAACACGCACGCCCGGGGGATTTGATTGTCGTCATCGGCGGTCGGACGGGCCGCGACGGTATTCATGGCGCGACGTTCAGCAGCATCGAATTGTCCGAAGATTCCGAAATGGTCTCCAGCGGTGCCGTGCAAATCGGCAACGCGATTGAGCAGAAGAAAGTCCTCGACGCGTTGTTGAAAGCGCGCGATGAAGATTTGTACACATGCGTGACCGATTGCGGCGCGGGAGGTCTTTCCTCGGCCGTCGGTGAAATGGCCGAAGACACCGGAGCGGTTGTCGAGCTCGACAAAGTTCCGCTGAAATATGC
>JANXLS010000307.1 GCA_025355035.1 Planctomycetota bacterium
CAGAGTCAACTTCACACCGATTTTCTCTCCCACGCCACAAAACCGCCACACGCAAATTATTGACATCTGGCATGTGCCAGGACGCGGACTACTCGCCGGCGCATGCATTGCAAAGCGGCAACACCTGTTCGTCGCTGAATGACACCGAGAAAATTCCTGCGCCGCAGCGGGAGCAGCACAGCGGTTCGAGCGCCGTCAGCACCGGATTCCAATAGAGTTTGTGCTCGCGGCGCGCCTGCTTGCGAAAGACTTCGCAGGTCACCGCCAGCACCGGCAGGTCCAGACGCACCCACGTCAGCGGTGTCACGCTTGCGCGCAACGCGTAGCGTTCATCCAATTCGCTTTGCTTGCGCCTCAGTTCCAGTTCCACCGCGCGGCGTTTCTCTTCGGTTTTTGCATTCCCGGCATCCGCGCTTTCGGCGCGTGGATTCGTCTCCTTTAACAACGCGTTGTAATAGTCGCGCAACCGTTTGCGGTCGCGTTCGCGCCGCGCCTCCAAGCGGGCGATGAATTCCGCAGCGCGTTGTTCGACGCGCGCGCATGCGCGTAATGTCGCGGCGCGCGACGTGTCGGGAATTGACGAAACGACGGGCGTGTGGGGCACGATGCCGTTCAATTCGAGCGCATCTGCGAAGTCGAGCTCCGCACCCGACGCGGAATTGAGCGTGACCTGGATCACGTCTTCCCATGTGTCTTCGGAATGCAGTTCCGCCAGAAAACTCCATGCGTGATATTCAACGCGGATCGCCGACGTGCCCTTGATTTTCACTTTGGCATTCTGCCACGCGAACGTGCGCGCGATCATTTCGTCGAGTGCCGATTTCTTGAGGTACATGTCCGGAATCGTGAACAGGCCGATGCGCGCTTCGGCTTCAGCCAGCGGCGCCATGCGGTCGAGAAAATCGGTGGCCAGGTTCAGGCACAGCCCGCCGCTTTCGGGGCGGTGCGACAGGCGCAGGAGTTCGCCGCTCTTGAGCGTGCCCGCCATGTCCGGCTCGCACATCGCCCAACCTTCGTCGGCGTTCGCCGGCCATTCCACCAATGCGCCGCGGCGTTCCAGCGTCTTCAACGCAAAGCCGCGCAGGCGCGCTTGCAAGTATTCGTTCATTCGAAATCCTCTCCGAAGAGTGCTTCGTCCAACTCCTTCGATTTGACGTATTCTTCCTGGGCCTGCAGCAGCGCCTCGCCCAGTTTGTCGAACTCGCCGTCCAGCGCCGCTGCGGAACCCGCGCCTTTGGCATCGCGCGCGCGCATCCACAAATTGAGCACCAGCGATTCGAATTCCTCGCCGCCTTCCAGATTCCCAAGGATCGATCCGACTTCGCCGACAATCAATTCGAACATGCGGATCTTGTCGTTCAACAGGCGCAGGATGCGCGCTTCCAGCGAACCGGCCGTGCACAGATTGAAGATGAAGACCTCACGCGTTTGGCCGTAGCGGTGCACGCGGCCGACGCGCTGTTCGATGCGCATGGGATTCCAAGGCAGATCGAAGTTGATCAGAGTGTTGCAGAACTGAAGGTTGTGCCC
>JANXLS010000316.1 GCA_025355035.1 Planctomycetota bacterium
CGCGCAGACGGCGTCGTCGCGCAGGCGCTGGAGTTCTTCGGCGTTGCCGCCGGCGAAGGCCCAGTTGGGCAGGATCGTGTCGAGGCTTGTCGCGCCGGCTGTGTAAGGGTAACGGTCGGTATGAAAATCGAGGCCGTCGCGATTCGCTTGCAGCAGCGTTTTTTCGAGGAATGCGATTTTGTGCCAGTTGCGTTGGTGCGCGGTTTTGAGATGCGAGATTTGCGTTCGCGCTCCGGTCGAGCGCGCGACGTCGAGCGTTTCGTCGATGGCGGCTTCCAGTTTGTCGGACTCGCTGCGCATGTGGCTGGTGTAGAGCGCATTTTTGCGCGCGCAGATTTTTGCGAGGTCGTGGACTTCCTCGCGCGGCGCGAAGCAGCCGGGTGGATATACGAGGCCCGTCGAGAGGCCGAAGCATCCGGCGTCGAGCGAGGCTTCGACGTGGCTGCGCATGGCGTTCTGGCCTTCCATGTCGATCGGCTTGTCGTCGTAGCCGTTCACGGCGGCTCGCAGAGAACCGTGGCCGAGCAGGAAGCCACGATTGATCGCGCTGCGTTTTGTTTCGAGCACATCGAAGTATTCGGCGGCGCTGGTCCAGTTCAGCGCGCTCTCGGGCCACTTCCATTCGTCGCGGGCTTCGCGTTCGAAACGCGCTCGCAGCGGGCCAATAAGCGGGAAGGGGGAGTGGCCGCAGTTGCCGCTGATTTCAGTGGTGACTCCGGACGCGACTTTTCCGGCGGCGGAGTTGTCGGCGAGCGGTTCGAGTTCGCCGTGTGCGTGGATGTCCACGAATCCCGGGGCAAGGACGCGTCCGCGCA
Organism: Planctomycetota bacterium; assembly: GCA_025355035.1. GTDB lineage: Bacteria > Planctomycetota > SZUA-567 > H5-PLA8 > H5-PLA8 > JANXLS01. The sequence goes on from JANXLS010000316.1 coordinate 816, forward strand.
CATCGATGCACGGAGCGCGGGCTTTCAATTCGTTGGGAAGGGAATCGGCGATGGCGACGATGCGTTCGCCGTCGATGGCCACATCGGCTCGTCGCGCGGGGGAACCGGTACCGTCGATGAGCGTGGTGTTTTCGAAGATCAACATCTTTAATCTCTCGCAGAGCCGCAGGGGCGCGGAGAACGGCAAAGGGCGAAGACAAAGGGGTACGCGATTGTTGCTTTTGACAATTGGGATCTATTAACGCTTTCCCCTCACCCCGCGAGCGCGACGGGCAGCGCTCGTCGGCCCTCTCCCTCAAGGGGAGAGGGGAACGTCTAGCGTTTTTTTGCGCCTAGTTTCGAGCGGCCATGCTGACGACTCCGATGTTGTTTTGGACGAGGAAGTTGCGTTTGATGTTGTCGATGTGGTCCTGGATGCCGGGGTATTCGGGGCGGGCGGCGAGGATCGACTTGAACTCCTGCAACGCGAGTTGATAGTACTTTGAATTGCGGGCTTCCACGCCGGCGTTCCAATAGGCCATCGCGAGTTTGCGGTGGTATTCGAGGCTGGACGGTTCGAGGCGGACGACGCGTTCGAGGTAGCTGGCTTCGACGATGTGGTGGCCGAGCCACATGTTATAGGTCGCGGCGGTGGCGAGTGATTCGGTCGTCAATTTCGGATCGACTTTCGCGGCGAAATCGTTGGCTTTGAACGCATCGTCAGCCAGTTTTTGATTGACGACGCGATGCGACTTGGCTTCGATTCCGCGGCGAGCGAGTGCGGCTCCGAGACCGAGGTACGCTTTGCCGTTCTTCGGATCGAGTGCGATCGCGTCCTGAAAATAGCGCTGCGCGTTCTTCAATTTCGTTTCATCGCCCTGGGGATTTTCCTTGAGCGCAACGATGCCGTGTTCGACGAGCGGCGAGGCGTCGCGCGTCGAGAAGATGGCATGGGCGACGATGCCGATCACCAGGATGGCGACCATCGCGGCGAAGGCCGGGATGAGCGTCGTGCGGTTGGCGGACGCGACGGAAAGTATCTGGCGTACTTTTGATTGCGATGAATTCTGGAGCTTGCCGCCTTCGAGAAAGGCGGCGATGTCGTTGGCCAGCGCCCGGCCGTTGACGTAACGGCGCGTGGGGTTTTTGTCGAGGCATTTCATGACGATGGCTTCAACATCGACGGGTACTTTGCGATTGGCGATCGTCAGTTTGCGCGGCTGTTCTTTGGTGATGCGAAGCATGAGTTTCAATGCGTTGTCGGCTTTGAAGGGCGGTTCACCTGCGAGCGTTTCGTACAGGACGGCTCCGAGCGCCCAGACGTCGGAGCGCGGATCGACGTTCTTGCCATCGCCGCGCGCCTGTTCGGGCGACATGTACGCGGGCGTTCCGCAGACAAGGCCGGAGGCGGTCATTCGCGTGACTTCGTCGAGCGATTTGACGAGGCCGAAGTCGGCGACTTTGGGCGTGTCGAATTGATCGAGCAGAATGTTGCCGGGCTTCAGATCGCGGTGAACGTAACCGGCTTCGTGCAGCGCCCCAACGGTGGCGGCGACGGACTTCATCAGGATGAGGCATGAATTCACGGTAAGCGAGCGCTCACTTATCACTTTGTCGAGCGATTTGCCTTCGACCAATTCCATCGCCATGTAGGGTCGGCCTTCGTGTTCGCCGACTTCGTGAACATGGACCATGCCGGGGAGGGAGAGGGCTTTGGCGGTTTCGCATTCGTGGCGGAAGCGGTCGCG
>JANXLS010000319.1 GCA_025355035.1 Planctomycetota bacterium
CAATCATGAGTGTCCGTACTTTGAACCGCATTTCGCCGCGTCGGCGGGATTTGATCTTCGGCGAAATCTGCGATCTGGTTCGTGAAAGCGCCGGTATCGACCGGTCGTTGCAGTCCATCGTCGGCGAAGAATTCGGAGTCGATGAGACCCTCGAAGAAATCGTCAAGCTGCTGCGTTCCGAATTCCGCCGCGTGGAAAAGCGCCGCGTCAAGTGCGCCGCGTAATCCCGTCCAGCCCGCCGCAGCATCAGCGCGTAACTCAATAAAGTTTCTGCCGCGCTGTGTAGCGCGGCGGCATTTTCGTTCCCATTTTTAAGGAGGCCAACACATGGCCGTCACCGTTCGTCACGGCGTGAATCAACTCACGCTCAACACCCTGGCCGGAAAGACCGTCGCGGAAGTCCGCGGCGAAGTCGCCAGCCTGCTCAACATCCCCGCGTCGGCACAGGTTCGCATCAATTCCGCGATTGCCGATGACACCGACATCGTCGGGGAAAACGCGTCCGTCGAGTTCGTCAAAGTCGCTGGCGAGAAAGGCGTGGTCGGCTGCTCGTAGTGAGCGGCGGCCCTTCTCGTTCGGTTGTAAGTCCGCGGCGCGCCCTGCCACCTTCCAGTGGGGCGCGCCGTATTCATTTGGAGCCACCAATTTATGGCCGTCAAAGAAAACAAATTCCTGACCATCGACGGCGACATCGTTCGCGTCGAAAAGCGCATCGTCGAACGCACCGTCCGCACCACGGATTTTCTCGCGGAGCTGGCGCGGCAGCAGGCGGTCGATACGGGATTGCTGCCTTCGAATTGCCGCTTGATGTCACGCGTTTTCGACAAGCAAAACCGCACGCGCACCATCTACGTCATCGAAATGAAGCCGGGTTTGAAGACGATCCAATTTTCGCCCGTGCGCCATTCAGCGGAGGTCCACGAATTGAAATTGTCGTGGCCGCGTACGCTCTGGTTTGTGCGCTGCATTTTCACGCCTGGGCAGAACGCAGCGATCGTCGAAGACATCTGGCCGGCGAGCATAACTCAATCGCTGGACGCGTCCATGTTGGACACGCCGCTGTCCCAACTTTTGATGCCCAACATTTACGACACCGGCAATGGTGCCGTGTGTCTGGGCAATCTTTCTGTCACAGACATCCAACCGATCCATCAGCGCATCGATAATATCCTGGCAGAAATTCTCAGCTCGCTTTGGAACACCGATTTGATGCCGCGGTTTCAAAACACGGGAATCGAGAACCTCGATGACTGGGCTGGCCGAAGCGCGACGAATCCCGATTTTCACAAGCTGATTCAATATCCGAAGCACGCGAATGAGACGCTCGCTGGAATGCTGCGCCATTTGGCGGAGGCGCATTCATGAGTACAGAATCCTCCGAACAAATGCGCGAACTCGCGTTGT
>JANXLS010000353.1 GCA_025355035.1 Planctomycetota bacterium
GTACGTCGACCGCGTGCCTCGCGTCGAGACGGTCGACGGTCGCGATACGTGGGTGTTCGACGGTGTCGTTCTCGGCATGGCGGGTAGCTCGTCGGCGGTCGATCGCGATGGCACCAAGATGTTCGGTATGAGTTTCATGGGTCACGGGTTCGATGACATCCACGCTGGTGCGTGGGACATCGCACCACGCGTCGCGTTGATGGACGAGCTGGGCATCTGGGCGCAGATCGTGTACCCGAACACGTTCGGGTTCGGCGGGCAGAAGTTCATCGAGATCGCCGATGCCGATCTGCGGCTCGCCGCAGTGCAGATCTTCAACGACGCGTCCGCGGAGATGCAGGAGGTGTCGGGCAATCGGCTGTTCGCGATGGCGGTCAACGCATTGAACGCTTCCGTCAGTTTATTGTCCGAAAGCAACTGCTCGGCTTGCGCGTAATCGACAAAACCGGAGACCTCTGGCTTGGACTTCAACGCAACTAATTTTCGCGCCGCGTCGTCGCGCTGTTTGGTGATGCCGAAATCTTTGACGATGATTGACAACTCTTCAATCTGCTTCATGTAATCGTGCGTGATCCCGGCATCGTTGGCCGCGTCCATGTGCTCTTTCGCGAGCTTCTCCATGTCGGAGTTGATGCGCAGGTGCGACGTCTCCACCATTTCTTCCGAACCCGGCGCAGTCGCTTGCGCGACGGACTGATAAAACGCGCCGGCCTGTTTGTAGCTCTTCGCCTTCCAAGCCTGTTCAGCGGCCTGGAACATCGCCTTAATGGAGGCGAGATTATCTTTCACCATCCCTTTGTATTCGGCTAAATCTTCTTTCTTTTGCGCAGCGATTTTCTTCGCGTCGGCCTTCTTGTTGCCGGTCCCGGTCGTACTGGCGCTCGGGTCAGCGGAACGTGCCTCTGCAGCCGCGCGATTCGCTGCCAGCGTCGAATCAAACGCCTTATCAGCTTGATCCGCTGCGGCGAACAATTCTGCTGTGGTGAACGCACAAACCAACGCCGCCGAAAGTTTCAGTGTCATGACGATACACTCCATTTTGGAGCAACGCGTCTGCGTCACCCGGTTGCTTGCTATGACGATATTACCCCGTTTTTAATGCACGTTTCCACATTTCACGACAATTTCTCCCGGTTACCCATCCACGATACACATTTCGAACGCCAGTTTTTTCAGTTGCAAATGCGTTTTTGTTTTCTGTAATTCCTTGGATACACTTCTTGTTAATAGCGTGAAGGCAGATCCTTCGCTTAATACCCCGAACTGAAGGATACTTAAAACATGGATTTGAATTCGCTCCAATTGGTGACCGGCGAACTGGAAGAAAACTGCTACGTCGTGTGGTCGGATGGTGGCAAAGAAGCGGTCGTCTTCGATCCCGGCGCCGACGGCGACGACATCCTCGCGATGCTTAAAAAGAACAGCTTAACGGTTGCCGCCCTGGTGTTAACGCATTGCCACGGCGACCACATTGGCGCACTCGGAGCCTTGAAAGAGGCGTTTCCGTCCGCGCCAATCTATGTCCCGGAAGCTGAGAAAGATTGGCTCACGCGACCGACGTTAAACCTCAGCTACTTCTACGGCTTTTCCATCATCGCGCCACCCGGCGACGTACTGGTCAATGGTGGCGACGAAATCGACGTTGCCGGCTTGAAATTCAAAGCCATCCACGTCCCCGGCCATTCGCCCGGCGGCACCGCCTATTTCATCACGCCTGAAGGCAGCGCACCGCATCTTTACTGCGGCGACATCCTTTTCCGCCGCAGCATCGGCCGCACCGATCTCCCCGGCGGAACCGGCCAGGACACTCTCGTCGAAGGAATTCGCGACAACCTCTTCCTCCTCCCCAACGAGACCATCGTCTTCCCCGGGCACGGCAATCTAACCACGATAGGCGAAGAAAAAGTCGAGAACCCGTATTGCGCGCTGTAATTCGCGCACATGCTCTTTTTACTTCCGCTCCAGCCGGTACGTCGGCTTGCCCATTTGCGAAGCATAAAAAATAGCGTGCACCGGGTCCCACGCGACGTTCGCAAACCAACCTGCTTTCGGCATCGTGAATTTCTCTGGTAGTGGCGCGACCGGCGTCCACGTTTTGCCCGCGTCAAGCGTCTCAACGATTCCTTTCTTGCCCGCCGCCGCGATATGATTTTCATCCTTGAACCACGGCCCCAGCGTCGCATCCGTTGGGCTGCCTTGCTTGCTCCACGTCGCGCCTTTGTCGCTGCTGACGAGCAACCCTTCGCTGCTCAGCCAATAGGCAATGTTCTTGAAGACTTTGAGCGTTCGCCCGTTCGGCGTCAGGTCCGAGACTTTTGTCCATGTCGTCCCTGCATCGATGCTGCGTAAAATGCCTTCACCTTTCGTCATCACCAGTGTCTTATCGTCAAAGATCCCCACACCGCCCTTGACGTCGAATACTTTCTCTTCGCCCAATTTCGTCCACTTCGCGCCCGCATCGGTACTGATGAAATACTTCCCTCCGGATTCGTGCAGTGCCGCAAAAATGTTGCGCGGTTCCTTCAGCGACCAATCGACCGCAGCATAATCCCAATTCCGCCCCATCCCGGCGAACGGCAACCACGTTGCGCCGCCATCCAACGTCATCGCGCATTTTCCGTCGAGCATAAAACAAGCCAGCCGTCCACCGCCCGCCGGGTCCATGTTCAGCGTAAAACCAGTCTCGCACCGCCCGCCGACTTCACCCTTGTCCGCCCGAACGAAGCTCGCGCCTTGGTCAACCGATTTCCAAATCCCCAGCCCCGGAACAATCATGTATACGTCGCCATTCGCCGGATCGACCGTCACGCCTGTAGTCCCCGAACCCGGATACCCGAACTTCTGTCCGCTGTCGGTCAACTGCTTGACCACCCCGTCGGATATCGAAACCCACTTCGCCGCATCTTCAGCAACCGTGCTTCCCATGAGCGCCACCAATACGTACGCGATCCATTGCATTCGAATGTTCATCATCGCTCCTTCTTATCTAAATGAGGTATTGCGTTCATACACCGAAGCGCGCATTTCTGCGTGTCGCCGTATACTTCGTACCAATCCTCCCAAAAGAAGGCACTGGACAGCCAGCGAATCGTTGGCAGACTGCACACTCCATTGTGAATGAATCAGGACTTCAATTTGTCATGAAGTCTTCCGAATAATTCGTGCGCGAGAATCGAACGATGCAACCGCTTGTCGGATTGATCATGGGCTCGAAGTCGGATTGGGAAACCATGTCCCACGCCGCTGAGACGCTCGATAAATTGGGTGTGCCCTACGAGACGCGCGTCGTATCCGCGCATCGAACCCCGGACCTGTTGTTCGAATACGCGGGCAGCGCAGCCGCGCGCGGACTGGAAGTAATCATCGCTGGCGCAGGCGGAGCGGCACACCTTCCGGGGATGGCGGCGGCAAAGACACACCTGCCCGTGCTGGGCGTGCCCGTGGAATCGAAGGCATTGAAAGGCCTCGATTCGCTGCTGTCGATCGTTCAAATGCCCGCTGGCATCCCCGTCGCGACGCTGGCCATTGGCAAGGCCGGCGCGATCAATGCTGCCCTCCTCGCCGCCGCCGTTCTGGCGCTGCATGACGACACTCTCGCGACGAAGCTCGCGGCATGGCGCAAGGCGCAGACCGATTCGGTCGCAGAAAGACCGGAGGGCGCCAAGTGAGCGTTCGAACGAGCACGATCAAGTTCACGTCGCCGCACGTTAAGCTGAAGCCCGGCGACACCATCGGCATCCTCGGCGGTGGCCAGCTCGGCCGCATGCTGGCCTTAGCTGCCGCGCGGCTCGGCCTGCGCTGTCAGATCTTTTCGCCCGATCCGGATTCGCCTGCTTTCGACGTGGTGCAA
>JANXLS010000450.1 GCA_025355035.1 Planctomycetota bacterium
AAGAAGTCCGCCGCGTATTTCGGCCTGGGTCGAGGCGGACGCGAAGGAAGATATACGAGTGTATCTCTGACTGAGCGTTCAACGAAGAGCCAGGCCGAAAGACGCAAGCAATTCTTCAGTTTATTATTTTACAGGCCCTTAATGTAAAACCAATTGTGCCGTTAACTTTGAACTTTGAACTTTGAACCGCTGTTAGTACCCGTTCGATGTGCGACCAAATTCGTTTTTGTACTTCTTCGACGGTGCCTTGACCGTCCACTTTTTTATATGGGCTGCCGCGTTTCTTCGATTCTGTTGCGAAGCCGTTGAAGACGTTTTTTAAATACGTTTCGCCCTTCGATTCCATGCGATCGGCGCTGCGATTCGCCCGGCGATCGACGCTGGTTTTCGCCGGGAGCGTCAGCACGATGTACGCGTCGGGTTTGACGCCGTCGATGGCTGCGGAGGAGAGTTGTTTGATTATCTTCTTTTTAATTCCGCCGGCGTAGCCTTGATACACCAGCGTCGAGAGCGTGAAGCGGTCGCAGATGATCCATTCGCCGCGCTCGAGCGCGGGCCCGACGACTTCGCGAATGAGGTGCGCGCGAGCGGCCTGGAAGAGAAACGCTTCGGCCAGCGCGTCGATGTGGATCGTCGTTTGGTTCAGCAGCAACGCGCGAATCGCTTCGCCCAGAGCCGTGCCGCCCGGTTCGCGCAACGACTTGACGGTAACGCCGCGCTTTTCGAGTTCAGCGGCCAGCAGTTTGACCTGCGTCGATTTGCCCGCGCCATCCGGTCCGTCGAGGACGATGAAACGCCCGCGCGTGGCTTCGTTTTTTTTCACAATTATTCGCTTTCGTATTCGGCGATCTTCTGGCCCTGCGTGACTTTTTCGCCTTCTTTGACGAGCACGCGAACGATGCGACCGGCCTCGGACGCGGGAAGATTGAACGCCGCTTTATCCGTGACGAGTTCCGCGAGATCGTCACCCGCCTGCACGGTCTTCCCGGCTTCCACGTACCAGAAATTGAGCAGCGTTTCAGTTTGCTTCTGCTCGCCAAGCGGAGGTACTTCGACATATTTCAGCATGAATGGAAGTGTAGTCCGATGCCCGGATTTTGTCGAGCGAAGCGCCATTGTGGTGCAGGCGTCGGGTGCATAACCGGACTTGCGCGCTCATCAAGCCACAGAACGCAGCGGCTTGTGGCGTGCCGCGCGGTAGGGGCGGGG
>JANXLS010000451.1 GCA_025355035.1 Planctomycetota bacterium
CGCAGCCGCGCCGCACCCGCTCTGCCATATACCGGAACCCAGTCCGTTGACATTTGCGGGATTGACATTGAGCACGTTCTGCTGGGCCAGCGTGCTGGCATCGTAGCGCATGATCCAACCCCAATATGGAGACAAATCCCCGAACGATGCGAAACTGAAATATATTGAGCCGTTGGCCTGCAACAGCGCCGGACGTTGTCCCTGCCGATAGGAATTGAAGACCGCGCTGGAACCACTGATGGGCGCGGCAGTGATGAGCACCGGACCGCCGAATTTTTCGTTGCCGGAGCCGATGTCCAGCGCGTGAAGACGATGCACAAAGGAACCGGCGCCTTCCTTGGTCATCGCTACCAAATACATGGTATTGGTTGATTTGTCGATCACCGGCGTCGAACAGATACCAATCTCGGGCGACATATTGGGATCGCCGTTGGTATACACATCGGTATTAGGAACCGGCGTCCCCATGCTTTTCTGCCAATACGCGGCCTGGTTTTGATTGTCGGCGTCAAATGCATAGACACTGTTATGCATCGTCGCGACGAAGATGATGTTATGCGTGCCGCCGCCGATGGAAATTGCCGAAGCGTACAGCGGCTGCGCGTACATGATGCCGTCAACGGCCCGGGTATATAATTTTCCGAACTGAGCAGCAGTGACATTAGTCTGATTGAGAATCGTTTCGCTGGTGTTCGCGCCCGTCCGCATCGTGTCGTTATGAAAGGTTATGATGTCTACAGCGGAAGCAGTCGCTGACATCAGCGCAAAGATGGCAAGCCAGGCACTGCGCCGTCCGAATGAATGAAACATACAAAAGCCATTCTAAAATTAATGATTTTGTGAAATACGCTTTATGAAATGCTTTGGAAAACGTAGCATGTCAATGCACGATCATTGACTGCATCACTATGCAATTTACGTCATAAGAACCATTTTTTCAAGCCATTTTGCCTGGATTTTACACATGTGGACGATCAGAACCCTACAGTTTGGCCTGATTGCGTTGCTTTTGTTGGGTGCCGGTTGTAATCGAGACGATTCCTGTTGCCCACGCGAGTGTTTGCAAACGACATCGGCCGATACCGTTCGCCTGAATGTTTCAAACGTGCCGCTTCCAGCACAATCGCCGGGAGCCCTTGCCGCCGCGGCAGTCGCAGGCGACGGGGTAAAGCTGAAACTACTTTTGGAAAAAGGAATACCACCTGATTCGAGCGATGAAGGCGGCGGCGCCGCGCTGTTGCTAGCTGCGTTGGCGGGGCGTGTCGAATCGCTCGAAATTCTCCTTTCGGCCGGCGTGGATGTGAATGCGCAGTCAGCGGATCACACCACGGCGCTGTTTAACGCGTCTGAAGCCGGACATCTGGATTGTGTTTTAAAGCTCATTGCGAAAGGCGCCGAGATTCAAGCGCGGAGAAAGGACGGCCGCACGCCGCTTATGGCCGCCGCGGTCGAAGGGCACGACGACATCGTTGCGGCGCTGATCAAAAGCGGCTCGAATCCCAATCAGGCGGATGCGCAAGGGTTGACGCCATTGATGTTCGCTGCCGCCAATATTCGCGACGAGGATACGAGCGACAAAACCGTCAACGCCGCAAAAGCGCTTGTGGCCGCCGGCGCGAACGTGAACGTGAAGGCAGCTGACGGAACCACCGCGCTGATGCGCGCAGCGAAAAAAGGAGAAGCGCCCATCGTTGCGTTGTTGCTGGACAATCGCGCGGACGTTGCCTCTCGGGATAATGAGGGAAAGACAGCGCTGATTCATGCCGCGAGTCTAAAGGCTCCGCCGCCGGCGGTAAAAATTCTGCTGAAGCGCGGAGCGAAAGTATCCGAGCAGGACAACAAAGGCGCAACCGCCCTGATGTATGCCGCCAGAAAACTGTTGCCTGGAGTTTTGAAAGCTATCCTTGAGCAGGACAAATCGGCGATCAATGCGCAAGACAAGGATGGCCGAGCCGCGCTGCATTACGCGGTGCTCAAATCGCGGCCGAAAAATGTTACGGCGTTGCTGGCCATGGGCGCTCTTCGAGATGTCAAAGATTCTCAAGAGAAGACCGCGCTGGACCTTGCCAGACAGTTAGGAGATGCGGCGGTCATTGAGGCATTGGCAGGCAAAAAATGAGAAGGCAGACAGTTTATGGATTAATGCGATATTCCAGCGCGCCAGGATTCCATGATTCTGGGTTTCCTCCAACCCATTTTTCAAGCGCCGATCGGTATGGGGACAACGAGCAGGCGGGGTCGGTCGCGGCGGAATCGCCCGTCAGAAGAGTGGCCTGACACCGGCATCCCCCAAAATCTTTTTCTCGGAACTCGCAGCTTCGGCAGGGTTCGGTCATCCAAGCGGTGCCGCGAAAACGATTGAAGGCCGCGGAGTTCTCCCATATCCAGCGCAAGGACTGATTCTTTACATTGTCGAATTGCAAATCTTTAATTGCGCCCGCCGTCGGACAGGGCAGTGTCTCCCCAATGGGATTGACGGTGATGTGCCGCCGTCCCCAGCCATTCATGCAGGGTTTGGGCCTGTCACCGAAGTAATCTGGCATCACGTACACAACCTCCATGCGTCCTTGAAGACCGACCTGCGCCGCGGCGACGATCCGACCCGCCGATTCGATTTGTTCACGCGATGGCAATAGGCCAGCAAGATTCTTGAATGCCCAGCCGTAATATTGTGTATTCGCCAATTCCAATCGTTCCGCTTTTAGAGTTTCCGCGAGCGTCACTATATTTTCGATCCGATCGATGTTGCCCCGGTGCAATACTACATTCAAGCTTAGAGCGAGTTCGGCTTGATGAATATATTCGATGGACTTAAGTTTTTGCGCGTGCGCGCTGGCGCCGGCGATTGCGTCGGCGAGCACGGCTTCCTCGGCCTGAAAGCTGACTTGAATGTTGTCCAAACCGGCTGTTTTTAGTTCCAAAGCCCGGTCCAAGGTGATACCGATTCCGCTGGTAATGAGATTGCTATACATCCCGGCTTTGCGCGCGGCATTTACCAACTCGGGTAAATCCGAGCGCAGGAGCGGTTCTCCGCCCGAAAAACCGATGTGGAGCACGCCCAGGTCCGACGCTTCGGCGATGACGCGCTGCCAGACCTCGGTGGGCAATTCGGAACCGATTGGATAGCGTATCGGATTCGAACAGTAAGGGCAGTGCAGCGGGCAGCGGTAGGTTAATTCCGCCAGAAGCCCGTAGGGTCGGTATTCGCATCCGGCCATCTGCATTATTCCCGCCAGCTTACCAGGTTCAATTGTTTCAACTTCGTCAGGTAAGTGACGATGCTGGTGGAAATTACTTCGACGGGCGCATTGTATTGCGTGGCCAGTTTCGCGCTGATTTCGCACACCTTGCGCTTGCCGTCGCACAGGGCGAGAATATCCGCCGCGGTGGCGTTGAGAATCAACACGCTTTCCTGGGAAATCAACACGGGGTTTCCCGTCACTTTATCCGTCTGGATACGCGCCCTCGGCGAAATCCCAGGAATGGAATTCGGCTGAAGGGGTGATTCCGGACTCGGCTCGATCACGGCGTCATTTCCAAGTGCCAATCAAAGTACATTTGCATGGCATCCAACATGTTCCAAAGCACATCGCATTTAAAGCGCAGCGCGGCGATCGCGGATTGTTGAAGTTCGGCGGTCGCGCAGTATTTCAACGTCAATTCCAAGCCTTCTTCCGAGTCTGTTTTTGCGCGCGTGATGCGGGATTTGAAGTAGTCGAAGCCCCAAGCAGGCACCCAGGTATAGAAGCGCTGAAATGCGGAGAGGCGTTCGGACATCAGGTCTGGCGCGAAGAGTTCTGTCAACGATGACGCGACCGCCACGGGCCACTGCTGCTGTCGCGCGAAATTGACATACGCGTCCACGGCAAAGCGCACGCCCGGCAAAACGTGGCGTTCGTCGAGCACTTCTTCACGTGAGAGTCCGCAGGCTTCCGAAAGTCTTAGCCAGGCTTCGATGCCGCCCTGCTCGTCGGCTATTCCGTCGTGATCGGCTATTCGATGCAGCCAGGTACGGCGCACTTCGCGGAGGGGACAATTTGAAATGATCGCAGCATCTTTTACCGGTATGCTGCGCTGGTAACAATAACGGTTGGCGACCCATGTCCGGATTTGAGCGGGCGTCATTTCGCCGGCGTTCATGCGCTTGTGGACGGGATGCAGGTGATGGTAACGATCAGTCCCCACCGCCCGCAAACTTGCGGAAAAAAGTTCGGTTGACAAAATGACCGTCATACCTTTAACTCCATTCCGTCCATACCTACTTCGATACCCAGGCTTGTTACCTGCCGTCGTTCCGGCGAGTCTTCTAACAATATCGGATTGGTGTTGTTGATGTGCATGTAAATTCGACGCCGGACGGGCAAGCCGGCCAACACTTCGAGACTGTTTTCCGGACCTGAAATCGGTAAGTGTCCCATGTCAGCGGCGCTCGCAGTTCCAGTGCCGGATTCCCGCATTTCGTTTTCCGACCAGAACGTGCCGTCGATAAGCAGTACATCTGCGCGCTTCAAATGTTCAACGTGTTCCGGGGTGAGAACGGAGACATCCGGCGCGAAAACCAGTACACCGCCGCTGCGCGTATCCGTAATCACGTACCCCACGCTGTCGCCTGCGGCACGGCGGATTTTTGTGGCGACGTATTTTGGAGCGCTACCGGGAATATCAAAGGATTGCGCATGCAGACCGCTCTCCGTTCCATCGCGCCGAAGCAAGTTGATCTCACCGCGGCAATCCAGCCAGTTTAAGCCGCAATATCGCTCCAGCGTGGGCAGAATACCCAGACCGACGGTCAATGCCTCCCGAACGCGTTCAGTGGAATAGACGGCTAAAGCGCCACCCTCCCGCAACAACACCAACCCCAGCGTGTGATCGAGATCACCATTAGTGAGCAACACGCCATGAATGGGTGAGTTTCGCATTGTTTCGGAGTTCGCGACGAGCGGTGGATAGGCCTGGATTTGCGCGAGAAGATCCGGTGAGGCGTTCAGCAGAAACCAACTGATGCCATCCGCGCTGACGGCCACACCGGATTGCGTCCGGGCGAAAGCATTCGCGGGGTTGTTGCGCGCCGCGCGGCAAACCCGACACGAGCAGTTCCACTGGGGAAAACCCCCGCCTGCAGAGGTGCCAAGCAAACGGATTTT
>JANXLS010000481.1 GCA_025355035.1 Planctomycetota bacterium
CAGAGGGCGAAGAGCCCCTCCCGCCGGGGGCCGCGCGGCGCGGCGGCCATCAGCTCGACCAGGGTTTTCGAGACGGGCGAGAGGGCGGTCATCGAGGGAGATGTAATCGGCGATCGGTTCGGGCGCGAAAGCGGTGTGTCCGCCCATGATCACGATCGGATCGCGCATCGTCCGGTCTTCGGCTTTCAGCGGAATGCCGGCGAGGTCGAGCATCGTCAGGATGTTGGTGAAGCCGCCTTCGTACGCGACGGAAAACGCGAGGACGTCGAAGTCGTGAATCGGCGTGAAGGTCTCAAGCGAATAAAGCGGAACCTGATGCTCGCGCATTCGTTTTTCCATGTCTGGCCACGGCGCGAAGACGCGTTCGCACAGGGTGTCGTCGCGCAGATTCCAACAGTGATACAGCACCTTCATGCCCAGCGACGACATGCCCATCGCGTACGTGTCCGGCATGCCGAAGGCAATCTTTGTCTTGACCAACGCGTGGTCTTTGACGATCTGATTGAGTTCGCCGCCGGTGTATTGCGCGGGCATATCGACGTGCGGCAAGAGATGCGCGCCGACGTAGCGACGCAGCGCGTCGTTGCGAAGTTGGGAAGCATTGGCTGGCCGTGCGGACATAAAGCGACTCTCCTGAATGATCGCTTCATCCTAGCACAATTTTCGTCTAAATGACAGAGTTGCGTTGCGCAAAATGCGTGGATTCCGTTCAGTGATCAGTGCGACATATTCTGGATGATGACGACCAGCGGCATGAACAGGGCGATGACGATAAAGCCGACGGTGAGGCCCATCGCAACGATGAGGATCGGTTCGAGGAGACTCATCATCGCGCCGACTTGCGTATCGACATCATTGTCGTAAGTGTCCGCGACTTTCATGAGCATCGCGTCGAGTTCCCCGGTTTCTTCGCCGACTTGAATCATGTTGACGACAAGGTCGTCGAAGACGCCGGAGTGGCGTAGCGGTTCGGCGATGGAGTCGCCTTCTTTGACGGAGTTCTGCACGGTCTGGATCGCGTTGGCGAGAACTTGATTGACGGTCGCGAGTTTGATGATTGCGAAGGCGTCGAGGATCGGGACGCCAGACGAGACCAATGTTCCGAGCGTTCGACAGAAGCGGCTGATGGCGGATTTTGTCAGGATGACTCCGAAGATCGGGATCTTCAATTTTATGGCGTCGATGATCAACCCGCCGCGCGGCGTTTTATTGATGAGTTTGTAGGCGATTGAAATGGCGACGGGCGCGAAGACGAACAGGTACCAATAGGTGGACATCGCGGTCGCAATTGCCATTAAGATTTTAGTGGCGACGGGCAGTTCGCCGACGCCCATTTCGTCGAACATTTCTTTGAATTTTGGGATGATGAAAATCATGATGAACGAGAGGATGCAGGAGGCAATGAAGACGACGGCGGCGGGATAGACGAGCGCGCCGACGATCCTCTGTTGAAGGCGTTGGGCCTTCTCTCGGTAGTCGGCGAGACGCTCGAGGATTTCGTCCAACACGCCGCCGCTCTCACCCGCGCGGATCATGTTGACGAAGAGTTTGTCGAAGATGTTGGGATGACGCGACAGTGCTTCGGAGAGCGATGCGCCGCCTTCGACGTCGGTCTTGACGTCGGCGATGGCGAACTTCAACGTTCCCGATTTGAGACCGGAGTGGAGTATGTCCATGCTGCGGACAATGGGCAGGCCGGCGTCGAGGAGCGTGGCGAATTGGCGAGTGAACGCGGTCAGCTGCGAAGGCTTCACGCGTCTTCCAAAAGACAACGACGCTCCGGGCATTTTTTTCTGCATGATGGGACCCTCTGGGTGTGGTGGTGGAAGGGAAAACGTCAGTTCGGTGGGGCGTTGGGCTCTGTAATTTTGCGGACACGCAGCGGTTCGGTGTCGTTCACGACGATGGTTTCTCCGGCCGACACATCAGCGCTGGATTCGTCCAGATAGCGGACGATGTGAATCTTGCCTTCGGTTACGGTCAAGTGGGTCGCAGTCGCGTTTGCGTCCAAACTGAATTGCGTCCCAACGATGGTGGCTTCGGCGTGTGGCGTGCAGACGATCATCGGCTGCCCATCGGGTTGGTGGGCGATGGACGCGGAGAGAACTCCGTTTTGAATGCTGACGCGTTTGCCCACGCGCGCTCGATTGATGTTGGGGCGACCTTCCGGACGCTCAAGCCGCAACGCTCCGCCCGCGGCTTGGACACTCATATCCAGCACGGTTCCATCGAAGAATGAAACAACAGCGCGACCGGGGCCGTCGAATTCGAGCGACGTTTTTTCGCTGATGAGTTCGCGCTCTTTGGCGATCTGCCGGGAGACGCCGTTGCGATCGACGAACAGGACCGGGCCCTGAATTTTTTCGATGCGAGCGGTGAAGACGACGAGCGCCGGATCGGTGTGCATGAAACGCGAAAAGCCGAATGCGGCGAGGCATACAGCGGCTGCAATCGCGCCCCAGCGCAGCCATGTGGATTGACGCTGCGGCGAGGGTCGTTGCGTCGTCCGCGCGACGGATTCCTCGCGGCGGATTTCGCGGCCTTTGAGTTCCTCGCGCAGCGCTTGATGGAGGGCCGCGTAGCGGACAAAGTCGCGCGCGTGTTCGGGATCGCTGGCGAGCCACGCGCGGAATTCTGCTGCGTCTTCGGGCGTCGTGTCGTCGTCGAAATAGGCGGCGAAGCGTTCGTGTGGGGTCATGCTTCGATCCTCCGCGCGGAGGCGAGTTGCTTTTGGATGCAATCGAAAAGCGTCTGGCGCGTACGCGTGAGCATCACTCGAACGGCTCCGGGATTCATGCCCATTTCGGCGGCGATGGCCTGGGGTTTTATTGCTCGATCATAACGGAGTTTCAAAAGCGTCAGCGCGCGACCTTTGATTGTTTGCAGACACTCGCGCAGGGCGGCCTTGCTGCGTTCGATTTCGGGCGAGAGTTCTTCGTGGGCCAACGCGAGCGTTTCGAGATGTTGCGGATCGGCGGCGAGGAGATCGTGCGGCGCCCTTTTCGCTTCGAGCACTTTCAGGCGCGCGATGCCGAGCGCCCAGCCAGTGAAGGAACGTGACGGATCGTATTCGCTGAAGCGTTTGAGCAGCACGACAGCGACATCCTGCAGCAGGTCTTCTGCGGAATTGAAATCGCGAACGACTGCGCCGATGAAACTGGAGACCACCGGCTGCGCGCGCGTCCATTCGCGTGTGAAACGTTCTGAATCGTTCATGGCAGCTCCCTTCTTCTGTAATGACTTGAGTCGAAGTGAACGATCGTTACAGGAAAAATGGTAGTCGAAAAGTATTTTTATTGCCCCGCGCACAGCTAAAGTCTCGCGCTTTCCCGTCACCCCGCGAGCGCAAACGGCGGCGGGCTCGCTTTGCTCGCTGAGGGTATGAGCGTGCGCATTTTTGAACGCGGGGGTCTGAATTATTTTGGGTTGCGACAGGGCTGTTTTGCTTTGAAAAGGGCCAGGTGCGATTGGACGTTTTTGTATAGGGGATCGGCGGGCTGCAGGAGCTTCAGCGCGCTTTCAGCGGTTGCTATGGCTGGGTCGAATTGTCCGGCTTCGGCGTACGCTGCGGCGAGGGTGTCGAGGAAGAAGGGTTGGTGATTTTGCGTGAGCGCGCAGACGCGTTCGGCGAGTGCGACAGCTTGCTTTCCGTTGCGCAGTTTTTCGTTCAACGACATCGCTTGAATCCGAGCGAGTGCGTTGGCGACGGCGAGTCGGTCCGGGTTTTCTTGCAACGATTTCTTGTAGCTCTCGAAGGCGTCGGTTTCTTTTCCGGCGAGTTCGAGCGCGGTGCCGCGATTCAACATCGCGTTTTCACTTTCGGGCTGCAACTTCAACGCGTAGTTGAATTCGAAAATGGCGTCGTCATAACGTCCGGCCGAAGCCAGTGCGCTGCCGAGATCGAGATGGACGGCGGGAATATCCTGGGCTCGTTTGAGCACGTTCGCGACGCGTTGAATTTGGTCGTTGCCCTTGTCGCGGAAGATCCAGCCTTCGCACAATGCCACCCATGAGAAGACGTTCAGGGGTTTGAGTTCGACGGCGGTTCGGAATTCGGTTATGGCACCGTTCACGTCTTTTTGAGCTGCGAGAACGGTGCCTTTCATGTGATGAATCTCGGCTGAATTCGGGCGAAGTTCGACGGCTTTGTTGATGAAGCGGAGCGCCTGCGCGTTGTCGCCTTTCTTCAATGCGTCCATCGCGATCATGGAATACGCACGCGGATTTTCGGGGCGCTTGGCGATCACGTCGTTCAACATGCCGAGGTAGTCGGCGTAGTCGGTATTCCGGGCGATGGTTGCGGCCCCGAGCGCGAGGCCGATCAGCACGCAGAGGGCGACGGTGGCTTTCAGCGCTAATGCGTTCATGCTTTTTTTGAGAACTGAGAAGACGCCGAAGACGAACGCAACGGAGACGGCGGCCAGTGCCAGATACATGCGATGTTCGACCAAGGCATCGGCGATGGGCATGATGCTGGAGGTCGGCGCGAGCGTCAAAAAGAACCAGGCGCCGCAGAATCCCAACGCGGTGTTTTTGCTCAACTGCCAGACGGTTGTGCCGAGCAATCCCATCACGAGTACCCCGAAGGGGAGGATCCGAGACCAGTCTCGTTCGATCTTCCAGGCGTAATCGAGGCACAGACCGGCCGGCCAAAAGGCGAGACGCAGGTATTGAACGATGACGACGGCCTGTGTTTTGGCATAGTCGATGGGTCCGATTTTGTCCATCCCGAAGCCGGCCGCGCTGACCGTCGGGAGCAACGTTAAGAGAATAGCAACGATCACCCATGATGCGCACAGGCCGGCATACAATACCGGTGCGCGTTTCAGCGCTGATTTGAACGTTCCGGAAATGAAACAACGGTCGTAGAACAGAACGACGATCGGCAAGACGACGATGACTTGTTTGCATCCGGCTCCGAGCACGGCCGCGACGATGGCGACGAGATGCCACTGTGTTTTTGATTCGGAATCGGAGCCGCGAATGGCGCAATAGACTGCGAGGATAAAGAACATTCCCATCATGGATTCGGCGCGCTGAGCGATGTAGGTCACGGATTCGGTTTGGAGCGGGTGGATCCCCCAGATCAGTGCGACTGAAAAGGCGAGCGGCGTGGCAGAGGATCCGAATGGATGGCGCCATTTTTCGGAGAGCAGCGAACGGCGGACAATGCCGAAGAGCAGCAGCGTGCCGAACAGATGGACGGCGACATTGACGCCGTGAAGAGCGCCGGGTTTGGTTCCGAAGAGAGCAAAATCGAGGGCGAACGTAAACGCGACAACGGGGCGCGCGACATTTTCGGGATCCAGGAGCAGACGCCCCGGCGACGCGAGCGAGCGGATGGATTCGTTTTTTTCGATGCTGCGGACGTCATCGAAGTGAAAGACGCCGTTGAAACTGTTCGCATACGCCGCGAGGACGCAGACCGAAAGTGCCAGGGCCCAGATCGAATGGCGGGAAGAGAGGGAGTTGGTCATGGGTGGATTATCGGCACTCCGCGCGTTTGGCAAAATCATTTTCCGCGGTTCATGATCGTTGGGCCATTGACCGTGTTCAATATTCACTGTAGTGTATCCGTTGAGGTTGCAATCGAAACACCCACTCCACGAGGGATTTGCCATGTCCCAGCATCGAACCAGCATTTACTTTCTGAAATACGATGACAACTTCAAGAGCTACAAAGCGGGCGAAGTGATTTTTCGGGAGAATGATCCGGGGATGTTCTTGTATGTCGTGAAGACTGGGAAAGTCGAATTGCGTCGTGAAAGCGTGTTGCTCGAAATAGTCGAGACGGGTCAAATCTTTGGCGAAATGGCGCTGATTGAACACAACACGCGCAGCGCGACGGCGCTCGCAAACACGGACTGTCAGGTCGTGCCGGTGGATGAAGAGAAATTTATGTACATGGTGGGCAAGACGCCGTATTTTGCGCTGGATGTGATGCGGATGATGGCGAAGCGACTGCGCCACGCGACGGAAGAGATTTCGCAGCACTCGGGAACCGGTAGCGAAGGGGCCGTAAAATAATAAACGGCAGAAAGGCTTGCGACTTTTCCGGGGGATTGTACTGCTGACTCGAGCGCAACTTTGGCCGCGCGCTTTCCCCTCACCCCGCGAGCGCAAACAGGAGAGGGGGAACGGCGGGGCGGCTATTGAGCGCCGCTCAATTTTTCTCGGATCCAGTCGCTGGAGAGGGTTCCGGTGATCACGATTTCGTCGAGGAGCAACGGTTCGACGAGTGCCTGGAACCACAGTTCGCCGGCCGCTTCGGGCTTGTCTTTCCAGATCGGAATGGACTTGGATTTTCCATTCGTGGTGCTGAGCGAGGCTGACTGCCCCGATCCCTCGGGCTTCAATTGCAACAGCATGCTTTCGGGGGCGTTTGGCTGACCGCGCGTGAAAATCTTGTCGTACTTTCGGAGTTTATCGACTTCCTCAACGGACAATTCGACGGCTTGGCGGGACACATCCACGGCGACATTTCCCTGCGGGGTTTTGAATGCAAATGCGAAGGTGGTATCGCGACGGGCGTCGGCGTTGATCTTCAATTCGTAGGTCAAGGGGCGAACGAACTGCGGCGCCAATTTCCAACGGATTCCGGTTGGGCAGACGATGCGCCCTTCTTTAACGGAAAGCGCAACGCCCTGGCCCTGCACTTCCGCGTTCCAATCCTGGAAGGGAGTTTCGTGATTGTAATGGATCTCGACCTGGATTTTACCCTGCTGGCGCGATGCGATTTTAATTTTTCCGCTGAAGAGCGCAGCCAGATCGGCGTTCGTTGTGAGATCGACGCGCCACGAGGGGGGGCGTTCGTCGATCAGCGAAACGGGAGCGATCGTGGTGTCGATCGTGGAAATAGCGGCTTTCTGTCCGGCGTAAATCGACTCGCGCTTGCTGCCACCGCGCGACTGGATGTGCACGCATCCGGCGAGCACGGACACTTCAAGGGTGCAGACTTTTTCGTGCTTGACGACGTGAGCGTAGGCATGAGTGGCGTTGGCGAACAAGAGGCTTCCGGCATCCGAACGCAACTCCCAATCGGGCTTCGATCCGGTTGTGGCATCTGCGCGCAGCACGCCAATTTCGCCGCTATCGATGAGCATCGTGCATTCGCCGGGAACGGCCTGGGGGAAATGGAAAGCGACGTCGGTCAAGGGGCCGATGAAGATCGATCCGCCGTCGGAAACATCAAAACGCGCCCGACCCTGGTCACCGGTTTTGAACGAGTCGCCCGGGAGGAAGTTCTTGCCCTCCTCAACCGGCGTATAGGTCTGCTTTTCTTTTTTGTAAAACTGATCGACTTTGCCGACCGCGACGGACAACGTCCCTAGAGCGGTACGCTGGACGAGGTTGTCGCGTGTGGGCCAGAAGAGAATGAGCGCGAGCACCAAGGCAGCAGCCAGGGCCAAAATCAAAAGGCCGGGGCTCCAGACTTTGGGCGGTGCCACGCGGCGGGAGAGGCGAACGCTGTGGCGCGCTTCCCGGCGGGCTTCCAGACGCAGACGGCGATCGGGCGAGAGTTTCGAAACAATTTTTTCGGATTCGATCTTGGCCTGCTCGCGCAGGTTTTCCCGAAATGTATCGGACGGAGTGACCGACTGCATCGACGTAACCGCTTCGAGCGCTTTGCCCGTGCCCTTCAATTCGCGATAGGCTTTCATGCAG
Source organism: Planctomycetota bacterium (assembly GCA_025355035.1). Classification (GTDB taxonomy): domain Bacteria; phylum Planctomycetota; class SZUA-567; order H5-PLA8; family H5-PLA8; genus JANXLS01. The sequence continues at coordinate 7,666 of JANXLS010000481.1, forward strand.
GCGGGGCAGATCAACAGGTGCTCGTGGACGAGTACCGCTTCCGATTCGGGGAGCTCGTCGAGGAGGAAGTCTGCGAGCAGTTCGCCGCAGGCTTCACAATCCATTAAAGTGCCTTTTGCCGTCGCTTCCATTATCAAGTACCGTGTTCTTCCGCACAATTCCTGCTATTGACCCATGCACAGCTTGAGACTGACGCTTTCCCCTCGCCCCGCGCGCGCGAACAGCTTCGCTCGTCGGCCCTCTTGCCAACAGGAGAGGGGAACGGCGGGGGCTTGCTTCGCTCGCATTTTAAAGAACGGGGCTAATGCTCCGTTCTTAGAAATAATCCTTGATGGACTTTCGCAACGTTTCGAGTGCTGAATAAATTCGGACTCGAACCGTACCGATTGGTACACCAACAATCTCTGAAATTTCGCGGTACTTCAATCCCTGGAAGCGATTTAGAATCAAAATGTCGCGTTCCAATTCGGGCAATTCGTCCATGGCGCGCTCGAGCCGGTTGTTGCGTTCGCGGACGACCATGGCTTCGAGGGGGTCGGTGGTGTCGGAGCGCAACATGTCGCCGATCCGCGACGCGCGATCGGAGCCGCTGTGTTCGGAATGGCCAATGTTTTCCTCGATCGATACGGTGGGGTGGCGCGAGCGCCAGCGCAATTCATTTTTGCACAGATTGCGGACGATGGTGTAAAACCAGGTGGTGAAACTGCGCGGGTATTGGTAGCTCTTGGCGTCTTTAAAGATTCGCAAGAAGGCTTCCTGGCCCAGCGCTTCGGTGCGGCTTTGATCGCCGATGAGTCGATGGATAAAAGAGAGGGCCTGCGTTTCGTAGCGCTGCCAAAGCACGTCGAACGCGCTTTCGTCGCCGTCCTGGCAGAGCTTCATCAGATCTTCGTCGGACATCGTCGCGACATCGAAGCATTCATCGACGACGGGAATGTTGTCGTTGAAGCGAGCGGGCGGCGTGAGTTTGTCGGTTTCGGATTCTTTTTTCTTTTCGAGCTTTTCGGCTTTGTCGGTTTTTTCGGCGCGGGCAAGGCGTTGTGAATTTCGTTCCGGAATTTTTTCGGAGGACTTGGGCGGCGCTTTTTCGGCGGACTTTTCCTTTGGCTTGCCTTTGTCGGGTTCGTTATCTTTGGATGCGGAAGCCGACGATTTAGCCGAGCGCGCTGAGACGGCACTCGCCCGCAGACTTTCTTTGTTGTTCTTGGAAGATGGCTGTCCCGCCACTGTCTTCGCCCCCGTTCGCATCGATTAATAGCTTAACCGAAGATTCATCGAATTGCAACGCGAGGACACGTGGAAAACGCGCGGATTTTCCTATGATCATCCAAAAAAAGTTCCAGATGATGTCTTGAAAAACAGGTAAAAGCGTGATTTTCGGACATCTCTTTTGGTCTTCTTACTTCTGCGCATCTTTCGCCAGGAGATCGTTGATGCGCTTTGCGAAGCTGAGCGAATCCTTGATTTTTGAACCTTCGGCGATCAAGGCTTCGTCGTGCAGGATGCGCGCGTAAGTTTCGACGCGGGGATCGGTCGCATCTTTCGTGAAGACGCTTTGCAGCGCTTCGACGGCAGGATGAAGCGGGTTCAATTCGAGGATGCGTTTTGCTTCGGGGGCATCGGTGCGGCCCATGCGCTTCATCAGGCGTTCCATGTGAGCGCCCATGTCGCCTTCTTCGGAGACGAGGCACGCGGCGCTGTCTTTCAAACGGGTGCTGAGACGCACTTCCTTCAGATCGCTGAGACGGCCTTGCAGCAGTTCGAGCAGGCCCTTGTACTTTTCTTTTTGTTCGTCATCCACGCTCTTTTCGGGAGCGCCTTTGTCGGCGGCGCGGAGCTTCTTGCCTTTGTATTCGCCCAGCGCTTCGACAGCGAATTCGTCGATCGGTTCGGTCATCAGCAGCACTTCACGGCCCTGTCCTTTGAGCGCTTCGATGTGCGGGGACTGTTCGATCAACTCGCGGCTTTCGCCGATCAAGTAGTAGATTTCGTCCTGGCCTTCGGCCATGCCTTCGACGTACTTGGCGAGCGAAATCAGTTTGCCGGCTTCGGTCTTCGTCGATTCGTACAACATCAGGTCGGCGAGTTTTTCGCGATTACCCCAATCGCTGTTGAGACCTTCTTTGAGGACGACGCCGAGTTCCCTGTAGAAACTCGTGTACGCGTCGATTTCCTTGTTCTTCATCTCGTCAAGCGTGTTCAAGACTTTGTTGGTCAGGTTCGTCTTGATTTTTTCGAGCAGGGGGCTGTCCTGCAGAATTTCGCGGGAGACATTCAGCGGCAATTCGGCGGCATCGACGACGCCCTTGATGAAGCGCAGATAGGGGGGCAGCAATTTTTCGCAGTTGTCCATGATGAGGACGCGGCGAATGTACAGATGCAGCCCGCGCTTGGCTTCGGCCCAGAGGAAATCGGCCGGGCGTTTGCCGGGAATATAGAGGAGCGCTTTGAATTCGATGATGCCTTCGGCGCTGTAGTGGATGGTCTTGCAGGGCGCTTCGAAGTCGTGCGAAAGGTGCTTGTAGAATTCGGTGTGTTCGGCTTCGGTGACTTCGGATTTTTTCTTGAGCCAGATTGCTTTTTGGGAATTGATCGTTTCTTCGACGATGCTCTTTTCGTCTTTTTCGCCGGTCTTTTCGACGTCCAGAACAATCGGGTGTTCGACGTAATCGGAGTATTTTTTAACAGTCGAACGGATCGTCCATTCGTCGAGGAATTCCTTGCTGTCTTCTTTCAGATGCAGGGTGATGTCGGTGCCGCGGCCGGCGCGTTCGGCGTCTTCGATCGTGAATTCGCCTTCGCCGTCGGAGGTCCATTTAGCGGCGGTGGCCTGCCCGGCCGCGCGCGAAACGACGACGACTTTATCGGCAGCCATGAAGGAGGAATAGAAACCGACGCCGAACTGGCCGATCAATTCGGGGCGTTCTTTTGCGTCGGCTTTTTGCAGCGCTTCGATGAAGGCTTTCGTGCCGGACTTCGCGACGGTACCGAGGTTTTCGACGAGTTCGTCGCGGGTCATCCCGATGCCGTTGTCGGAGATCGTCAACGTGCCGGCGGTTTTGTCGGCCACGATCTTGATCTTCCAGGCCGAGTCGCCTTCGAGCAGCTCGTGGCGGGTCAGCGATTCGAAGCGAACTTTGTCGATTGCGTCGCTGGCATTGCTGATCAATTCGCGGAGATAGATGTCTTTGTGCGAGTACAGCGAATGGACAATGATGTGGAGGATTTGCTTGAGTTCGGTTTTGAATTGCAACGTCTCTGCGCTCACGGAAAAAGCTCCTGTTTAAACAAAATGTGACGCCGGAATTTGATCTCGACGCGAATGTTGTGGGAATTATAAGGGAGGAAGGATGAAAAATCAAGAGTGGGCGGATGTCGTTCGGCCAGTCGAGGCATGAAAACGAAAAAGGGCGGTGGTGCGCCGCAAGTAGAGCGAGCACTGGGCGCTCACGTCAAACTGGACGCTCACTTCAATTTGAGAGACGAGGGAGGAGCGCGCGCTCGTCGGCCCTCTCCCCAAACAGGAGAGGGCAACGGCAACGGATCAGCCTTTGAATCTTCAGCTTTGCTTTTCGCCAAAAATCAATCGATACACGATCAGGAGGACCAACGCGCCAGCGATTGCACCGCCCCAATGGCCGATTACGCCGATTTCAGGGAAGTATGTGCGGGCGATCCATCCGGTCAGCGCCGATCCGGCAATGCCCAGGAGGATGGTGATGATACAGCCACCCGGATCGCGTCCCGGCATGAGCAGTTTGGCGATGATGCCGACGATCAAGCCGAAGATAATCTGACCAATGAAATGTTCCATGCGATAGGACTCCTTTGAAGAGAGATGGCGTTATGAACTACGCAGTGCTGCTGTCACGGAGTGTAATGCAATTCCCGCGCCGCGCAAAACTTTCGCCACAGGAATTTTCGGCTCTGCATCGTTGGACGGCGTTTCTCGATTATTTTTTATCCATCAAAAAGCGTTCAAAGAAGGCGATCATCTGCGAGTTCGATTCGGGCGAGGGCGTATGGTCTTTTCGATTGGTCATGGCGACTCGATTGGCCTGGCCGAGCAAGGTGTTGACGGAGACGATGTGGTTTAAGGCGATCCAGCGCGAGGGGGTGTCTTCGGCTCCGCCGGAAACCAGGAAGGGGCGCGGGGGCATGAGGGCCTGAAGTTCGATCAGATCGTGGCCGGTTTCGCGGATGGTTTTGTACGCTCCGGTGCTGGGATTTCCGGGGGTGATCAGGCCGGGTTTGCGCGTTGATTTGGAATCGAAACCGAGGTACCAGGGTTCCCAATAGTTGATGTTATTGCGCGTGTCATCGAAGGCGATGCCGGGATCGGACCAGACACCGCATGCGAATTTTTCATAGAGGCAGGCGGCGAACATCGCCCACTTTCCGCCGTAGGAATGGCCCATCACGCCTATGCGTGAGGGATCAACTTCGGGCCGCTGAGCGAGGGCTGTGTGAACATTCGCGGCGACGTAGGCGAGGAACGAAAGGGGTTGGCAGGTGGCGGAATCGAGCTTGGGTTTGCGGGCATCTCCGCCGGGGGAACCGATGGAGAGCGTGACGAAATTCCGGCTCGTCAATTGATAGGCGAAGTCGCGCTGAGCGCCGCTTTTAGGATTCAAGCCGACGCTTGTTTCGGGATCGTAGAACGGGACGAAAACGGCGGAAAATGGGCCTTTGCCGTCGGGGACGAGGAGGTAGCCGTCGACGCTGAAATCGGCGGCGATTTCGATTTTGATGCGGTGTTGGGTGAAGGTGTCGCGGTGTGTGGTGCTGACGATTTCCAAACGCGGAGATGTGAGCAACGGTGGCCATGCTCCCATCAACGCAGTCCACGTTGTCAAGATTTCGGCGCGGCGTTTGGGCCACTCGGCTGCGTCTTTGGCGATGTGTCCGTCGTCGAATTTCAAGGGCGACGCGTACGCTCCGAATTGGTTCGCGAATTCGGGGGGCGGGGAGAAATAGGCGTCGATGTTGGTTCGGTTGTCTTCGGCGTGAAGAGTTGAGACGAGCGACAAGAACACGATGCATCGGAAGAAAGTAATTGGGGTTTTCATGAGTTGCTTTCGGTGGGTTCCTGATTAGACAAATGGCACTACGGTTAGCTTTTTTGATTTAAATGCTTGGGATTAATTCACCATACCCCTTATCCCTGCGAGCGCGATGGGCAGCGCTCGACGGCCCTCTCTCTAACAAGGGGAATGGGAAAGTAACGGCTTGCGCGAAAGTGGAATAATCTTGTTCAAGCACTACCCCTCGGATAGCGTGACGGGACTTAAAAAACGGCGGGCAGAACATTTGGCCTAACAGGGGTGTTTTTGGGGCTCCGTTTTTACACCTTCATTTCTGAACGGGAGAATTTTCCATGCAAGTGACCACGACTTTCGACTTTCAAGGCTATCGGATTGTTGAATACAAAGGATTGGTGCGTGGGATCATCGTGCGAGCGCCGACGATTGCTCAGGGCTTCATCGGCGGGTTGAGTAACATCATTGGCGGGCGGATTGGCGCGTACGGGGAAATGTGCGAGCAGGCGCGCTCACAGGCGTACGATTCCATGATTCTGCACGCGCAGCAAAAGGGCGCGAATGCGGTGGTGGGCGTTCGGTATGACGCGGCGGAAGTGGTGAGCAAGGGGTCGGCGACGGAAGTGCTGTGTTACGGCACGGCGGTGGTGGTCGAGAGGATTTAACGTTTTGTAGAATTGCAAGCGGTGGGTTATGACCGGCGCACGGGTTAGTCTCACGCTCTCCCCTCATCCCGCGAGCACAAGGGGAGAGGGGAACGGCGTAAGGCAATACGTTGGCATTTTTATTGAGGACATGATGATGGTCGATGAGAACGACAGGGAACCTGTTCCAGAAAAACCGGCGCCTGCGAGCACGTCTCGCAATTTTCTTGGGGGAGTGCCTGCGACTTACTTTTTGATTGGCATCAATCTGGCGGTGTTGGGATTTGCATATTATCGCGGTGCGGCTGTGTTCGAACCGACTTCGGCGTTGCTGGTGAAATGGGGCGCGAATTATGGGCCGCGGACGTTTAATGGGGAGTACTGGCGACTGGTGACATCGTTGTTCATTCAGTTCGGTCCCGTTTGGTTTGTCGCGTTGAATCTGTATGTTTTGTGGACGATCGGAAAAGATGTCGAGCGGATAGTGGGGTCGTTTCGATTCCTCTGCATTTACCTGTTCGCCGGAGTTGGCGGGAATCTTGGAAAACTGGTGTGGAATCCGGCGGGCTATTCTGTTGGTGGCGTGGGCGGAATCATGGGGATTATCGGGGCGCTTGGAGCGTATTTTGTCTGCAATCGACGCTGGATACCGGCGCAGGCGATGAAGGCGCAACTGATGAATTTGATGTATTGCATTCTTTTGAATCTGGCGCTGAATGCGACGATCAGCGGCAATGTATCGGGGATTCTGGGCGGGTTGTTGATTGGGACGCTCGCGGGATTTGCGTTTGTGAAAGTGCTTCCGGGCGAGAATTATTGGAAAGTGCGGCAGACGCTGGGTGTGATCCTGCTGGCATTGGCGCTTTCGTTGGGCTTTCGCGCGGCTGAAGCGGGATACGCGTCGCCGGTTGCTGCGCTTTCTCCGAAGGACGAAGTTCGCGACGAGATTACGGTTGATAAAGCGCAGATTCAATATTCATCGGATTACACGCTGGAGACGGTGCAACGCTTTGGGAAGGAATTTGAAAAGGCGGGTTATTCGCAGTATCCGTGGACGGTGCTGCTTCGAAAGACGAACGGCAAGATTGCGATCGGGCTGATTGTGAAAGAAGGAGTCTGGGACAAGAAAGATATGGTCGAGGAATTGGAAGGTGTCTGCCGACGCATGGCGATCAAGGTGTTTGAAGGCAAGAATGTTGAACTTCAGCTTTTTAACAAGAGCTTGGAGTTGAAGAAAACGATTGAGGTCAAACCGAAAATGGAGCCGGGGATGGTGATTTGACGGGGCGTTTGCCGCCACAATATTACATGCGAAAGCCAGTATTCTTCATTCACGGGCGGGATGCGTCGGTGTAAAAACGATTAGAGGATGATGTGATCTTTGTCCGTGCTCGTTATGAATGAGAGAATGCTGTCATGGTGAAGTTTTTCGATACACATATTGATCCGCGCGCAAATTTCCCTCACCCCGCGC
>JANXLS010000485.1 GCA_025355035.1 Planctomycetota bacterium
CGCACGGGGTTGAAGTCACCGTGATCGAAGCGGCTCCGCAACTCATGTTCGCGCAGCTCGACACTGAATCCGGCGCGATGCTCAAGAACACGATGGAAGGCATGGGCGTCAAGGTCCTGCTTGAAAAAATCACGACCAAAATAGTCGATGCCAACGGTCGAATCACACACCTCGAATTCAAAGATGGCTCGACGCTCGAAACGGATATGGTCGTCGTCAGCGCTGGAATTCGTCCCATTACAGAAGTCGCCAGCGTGTCGGGATTGATCGTCGAAAAAGCGATTGTCACTGACGACCAGATGCGCACGAACGATCCGAAGATTTTCTCGCTTGGCGAATGCGTCCAGCACCGCGGAAAGATTTACGGCCTCGTCGATCCGATTTGGGAAATGGCGAATGTCCTCGCTGATGTCATCACCGGTAAAAATCCGGACGCGGCCTACGCCGGCTCCAAGCTCGGCACGAAACTTAAAGTCATGGGCGTCGAACTGGCGTCAATGGGCGAAACCAAGCCCGCATCGGCCGACGACGAAGTCGTCGTCTACCGCGAACCGCGCAAGGGCGTTTATAAAAAGCTAATCATCCGCGACGACAAAATCGCCGGATGCATTCTGCTCGGCGACATCGAAGCCGCCGGCACGTTGATGCAAATGTTCTTTGCAGGAGCGAAGGCCCCGGAGCGCCGCGCCGATCTTCTGTTTGGTGCGCCCTCCGGTGTCTCGCTCCTGAAAGCCTGCGACCTTCCCGACAACACGCAGATCTGCAATTGCAACGGCGTCAGTAAATTGAAGATCAAGGAAGCCATCGACAGCGGCTGCACCAGCATCGCAAAAGTCGGAGCATGCACGAAGGCCGGAATGGGTTGCGGGTCCTGCAAAACGCTCGTCGCTCAATTGATCGAATCGTACGTCGGCAGCGTCGGAGGCGATCCCAGCGAACACTTCTACGTCCCCGGCGTCCCGTACGAAAAATCGCAACTCGTCGCCGAGATCAAGCGCCTGGGCCTGAAGTCGGTCAGTTCTGTTTTCAATGAATTGGCCGGAGGCGTTGAAGATCCGGCCAGCAAAGCAGGCCTCGCCTCGCTTCTCAATACGCTCTGGCCCGGCGAATACGAAGACGAACGCGACGCGCGCTTCATCAACGACCGCGTCCACGCGAACATTCAGAAAGATGGTACGTTCTCCGTCGTCCCGCGCATTTACGGCGGCGTAACGACGCCTGACGAACTGCGCCGCATCGCCGATGTAGCGGTGAAATACAAAGTCCCGATGGTCAAATTCACCGGGGGTCAACGCATCGACTTGCTCGGCGTTAAAAAAGACGATCTTCCGAAAGTGTGGCAGGAATTGGGAATGCCCAGCGGCCACGCCTACACGAAATCGTTCCGCACCTGCAAGAGTTGCGTTGGGACGGATTTTTGCCGCTATGGTCTCGGCGATTCGATCTCGCTCGCGCAGAAAATCGAACGTCGTTTTCAGGGCATTGAATCGCCGCACAAAATGAAACTCGCGACCGCAGGTTGCCCGCGCAACTGCTCGGAAGCCTACGTCAAAGACATCAGCGCCGTCGCGATCGAAGGTGGCAAGTGGGAAGTCTACGTCGGTGGCGCCGCAGGTGCTACGATCCGAAAAGGCGACTTGCTCTGCACGGTTGATTCGCACGACGAAGTGCTGAAATACATGGGACGTTTCATGCAGTACTATCGCGAACACGGTCGCTACCTCGAACGCAGTTACCATTTCCTAGAGCGTGTCGGCATCGACACGGTTCGCAAAATCATCGTCGAAGACAGCCTCGGCATCTGCGCGCATTTGGATGCCGGGATTCAAAAAGCGGTCGACGCTTACGTCGATCCGTGGAAGGAAGCCGAGTTGCCCGCGTATCCCGGGCAATTCAGCGCCCCCGAGCTGGCCCAGGCGTTGGCCGTGGCGGAGAACAACGGCTGATTC
>JANXLS010000515.1 GCA_025355035.1 Planctomycetota bacterium
TGCCAAGATGCGCCGCGCCGGGCAAGTGGGACGAGAAAGACGAGCACAGCGTATTTGGAGACTACGCGAAGCGAGTTTTTCGAAGTACCACGCCGCCCGCCGCAAGCAGATTGGCGCGAGGGTTTTGTCCGGTAGCTCTTAGTGTACCGTCGCGTGACGTGAAGGTAGGAGCTTATGCCCACGAAATACGAGCTGGTGGTGATCCGGGACTCCGATTCTGATCAGCCGTCGAGCACGCTCCCGCGCATCGATCTCAAGCCGCACGTCAACAAAGAAAACGCCGTCCTGCTCGGGCGCGAAGAACGCTGCACGATCATGTTCACGACCGACAGTCGCATCTCCCGGCAACATTGCATCGTCTGGCGTGAAAAGAATAAAGTTCTCGTCAAAGATCTTCGATCGCTCAACAAAACGTTTCTCAACGGAGCCCAACTTCAGCCTGACCGGGAATACGCGTTTCTGCCCGGCCAAATTTTGACCCTCGGCGCCGCCTCCGGCCCGACGAAAGTCAAACTCGAAGCCTTTGAAACCGATCTCAAAATCGTCCCGTCGTTGGCCAGTTACGGTTTCCAAGACGAAAAGCCCGGCTGTGTCCTCGACGCCACGCTCAGCATTAATGACTTCACTGCCGAAGACAAAGCCGTCCTCCAAGCGCGACTGAAATGGCTTTTCGAAGCCAGCCACGCCATGACGACCGCGCGCAATCTCGGCGACATCGTCGAAATCTGTCTCGATCAGATCATGTCCGCATTTCCGAACGCATGCCACGCATTGATGGTTCTTTACAGCCGCAACGGCGATCTTCCGAAGATGATTAAGCGCAACGCGCGCCAGGAAATCAACTACTCGCCCGAAGGTCTCGCCTGCGCACGCTTCCGCAACAACGAATCCTGGGACACGCGCGAATTGAAGCTGTCACGCACGATTCTCAATCGCGTCAAGAACGAAAAAATCGCTTTCTGGATCAATGCCAAAGACCTCAAGACGCTGACCTCTTTTAAATCCGCGCTCGGCGCCGAAAGCTTCAATCAGATCAATGCCGTCATGGCCGCGCCCATGATCTCCGGCGACAAAAATCTCGGCATGATCCAGATCTTCAGCTACAAAATCTTCACCGACGAAGACGTCAACATCCTGCGCCTGCTCTCCGCCCAAACCGGCTTGATCGTCCGCAACATCGAACTCGCGTTCACCGCATTGGAAGAGCAGCAGCGCCGGGCCAATCTCCAACGCTTCTTCGCGCCGTCGATCGCCGAAGGCCTCCTGAACGGAACACTCCACGCCAAGCTCGGTGGCGAACTCCGCACCGGCACGATCTTCTACTCTGACATCTGCGGCTTCACACGCCTCTCCGCCGACATGCGTCCCGAGGACGTCGTCGGCCTGCTCAACCGCTACTTCAGCGTCATGCAGCAGCTCGTCTTCCGGCGCGGCGGTTCCGTCGATAAATGCGCCGGCGACCAAATCATGGCGTTCTGGGGTGTGCTGGGAGACCAGGCCGACTACACAGCCAACGCCGTCGCCGCCGGTCTTGAAATGCAGATCGCTCTTTATGAATTCAACCGCGACGAACCCGCACGAGCCGGCTTCTCGCTTCCGCCCGGTGGTTTGGGGCACGGTATCGGACTGCACACAGGCAAAGTTTGCGCTGGAAACATCGGCGGTTCACAAAAGATTGAATTCACGGTCATCGGCGACGTCGTCAACGTCGCCAACCGGATCGAAAGCGCCGCCGGGCACGGCCAGGTTTTCGTGAGCGAATCGACGTGGAACGAAATCGCACCGCGCTCCTTCGGCTTCCGACTCCCGCCGGTTTCGATGCGCAACGTCCGTCACTGCCCCCCGCTGATCGCCATCCGCGGCATCGTCCCGCCCGGCCCGGCCAGCGCAGCCATCTGCGTCGAAGACATGTTGCTCAATCTGCCGTGCGAAGTTCAAATCGGCGACGCGCCCCCCGTTGAAGCGCTCGTCACGGGATTCACTCGCAAGGACTCAACCCAAGGCATTTTCATCATTCAAACGCCATGCGCGTTAACGCTCGATGCGACCTGTTCGATTGAATGGAAGATTCCGGAAACACGCAGTTTCGCGCCGCTGAAAGGTAAAATTCTGCGCTCCGAAGCGCCGCCGAAATTGGACGCTGAAGAATCCACCATCCCGCTCGCATCCGATGCCCGTTGCGGCCTCGCTCACGACGAACCCCGCCTCGCCCCCGGCACAGCCGTCGTCCACGTCAACGACCTCCCGCCCGAATGGATCGCCTTCGCGCCCAACACGCTGATGGATTCCGCCTACACATCCGAACACGAAATCATCCGCTGAAATTTCGCGCATTGAGTTTAACGCGGATCTCAGCGACTCTGCGTGAAAAAAGAAAGTATCGGTTTCAGAGAATACTGGGTTTAAATTACAGAGGGATTCGTGTCGTCCGCCTTGTCCTCTTCAGGATGCGACGGATGCAGCGTCTCGCTCGCCGGGCTATTGGGAGCCGACCCCGGTTCCACCGTTCCCAGCAACGCACTGACCGGACTGGCATGAGCGTCCGATGTCAGCGGGACAATCGCCCCGTGAAGATCGCTGATCTTCTTCGTCAACCGCTCCGGATTGGCGACGAGATCCGTCGTAAACGTCCGTTCCTTCTTCCCCGACGCTTCTTCACGCGCCGTGATCCGCTCCGCGCATTCGCTCGCGATCGTGCCGTTTTCCATCTCGATCAATTCTTCGCACAATGCCATGTACGCGCGCGCCGCGTGGCAGCTCGGATCGAAATGGATAACCGGCACACCGTCCTTCTGACTCTCCGCAACACGGATATTCTGCTTCACCGTCGTCGTAAAAATCTGAGTGTTCAAACGCGGATCGCGGCGCAGCGTTTCGAGCGTCTCCTTCGACACATTCGTGCGCCCGTCGTACATCGTCACCAGCACGCCCGTGACCTGCAACTTCTTGTTGATCCCTTCGTTGATCATTTGCACGACTTCAAACAATTTCCCCAACCCTTCCAACGCGAACGGATGGGCCTGCAATGGAACCAACACTTCTGAGGCGGCAACCATCGCGTTGACCGTCAGCATCGACAGGCTCGGCAGGCAGTCGATCAAAATATAATCGTATTTCGCTCGCGCATTGTTCAGCGAACGATCCAATCGCGTTTCGCGCCCGATCATCGTGAACATTTCAATCTCGGCGCCGGACAGATCGATGTGGCTGCGAACCATGTCCAACCGCTCCCACTTCGTCGGCACCGTCATCTTCAATGCGTCCGAATTCGGATCCGTGAGCAGTTCGTAAACAGACTCACTGAGATCCTTCGCGCGCAACCCCAACCCAATCGTCAGATTCGCTTGGGGATCCAGATCGATCAGCAACACGCGCTTGCCGCGATGCGCGAGCGCCGCTCCCAGATTCAACGTCGTGGTCGTCTTCCCAACTCCGCCTTTTTGATTCAAAATACAGATGACGCGAGCCATTGAATATCCTTGATGAGGTTTGCGATTCTGCCGTCCAGTTTAAGCGCGATTCCTGCGAGCGACAATGAAATTCAACACCCGTTCCTAACGCATCTACCTTCGCCGGACTGAAGCAACGCGCAACGTCTCCCCTTTTCACATCCCACGTCCCGTCGCACACTCCCCGTCGGGTATCGTAAAGAAAAACGTCGTCCCTTCCCCCGGTTCCGACTCCAGCCAGATCGCCCCGCCATGCCGCTCAATGATCCGTTTGCACAGCGCCAATCCAATCCCCGTCCCCGGATATTCCTCGCGCGTGTGCAGCCGTTGAAAGATCGCAAAGATGCGCTTAAAATGCTGCGCGTCAATCCCGATCCCATTGTCTTTGATCGAGAATTTCCAGCCATCGCAACTCGCCTCGACGGCAATCTCAACGCGCGGCGGTTCCTTGCCTTTGAACTTCAACGCGTTGCCGATCAGATTCTGAAACACTTGCGTGAGTTGAATCATGTCGCCCTGAATTGTCGGCAGAGCCACCGCCACCAGCGTCCCGCCGCTCTCCTCTATCGCGACGCTCAAATTCGCTTTCGCCAGCGTCAGCACCTCGTTGCAATCCACCGCCGCAAACGGTTTCGTGTTCATTCCAACGCGCGAGAATTCCAGCAGGTCGCCGATCAGCATCCGCATACGGTCCGCGCCGTCGAGCACCTGCGCGAGATACGCTTCGGCAACGCCGTCCAGCTTCCCTTTGCAACGCTTCGACAAATGCTGCCCGAAACTTGTGATCATCCGCAACGGCTCGCGCAAATCGTGCGACGCGACGTACGCGAATTGTTCCAGCTCCGAATTCGACCGCGCCAGCTCTTTCGCTTTCGTCGCGAGTTTCTCCGCGTCGGCATTGCGCTGCGTGAGATCCAGATACGATCCCGCCATGCGGTACGCTTTTCCATTCGGATGCCGCAGCGCAAATCCGCGCGACAACATCCAGCGATACGCACCGTCTTTGTGCAGGATGCGGTGCTCCAGTTCATACTTCTCCGTGCGCCCTTCCAAATAATCCCGGATCGTCACCCGCGCGCGGTCCTGATCGTCCGGATGCAGACGCAATTCCCATTCGTCAAAATGGTTCCGAAACTCCTCGTCGCGATAGCCCAGCATCTCCTTCCAGCGCGGCGAAAAATACACCTCGTTGGTTTCAAAATTCCAATCCCACAGCCCGTCGTTCGTGCCGCGCGCGACGAGTTGAAACCGTTCGATGCTCTCGCGCAGCGCGATTTCGGCGCGGCGCTGTTCGGTCGTGTCGCGAACCAACGTCGTCGTGCCTTCGATGCTTCCATTCTCTGAACGCAACGGTGCCACCGAAAGCGAAACGTTCAGCTCGCGCCCGGACTTCATCACGCGGATCGTTTCGTGATTCTGGATACGTTCGCCGTTTCCGACACGCACCAGAAGCCCGGCCAATTCCCCCGTCAGCCGCTGCGGAACGTAGATCGATGCAGGGCGGCCGATCGCATCTGTCGCACTGTAGCCAAACATCCGTTCAGCGCCGGGGTTCCAACTCGTGATCGTGCCGTCCGGTGCCGTACTCAGGATCGCGTCGTTCGACGATTGAACGATATGCGCCAGTTGCGCCAGCGAGTGATTCCGTTCTTTCAACACCGCGTTGAGTTGATCGACTTTTGAACTCATTCGCCCCAATCGCGACGCTACGAAAAACCCCAGCAACGCCAGCAACATCCCGGCGATCGCGATTTCCATGCGCAGCGCCTTGATCGGCGCGTAGGCTTCATTGACCGGCTGCTGAGCGATAATCACCCAATGCGTGTCCGCGAAATGAACCGGCACCAACGACGCCACTACTTTACTTCCGTCGATCGGATCGTTGTATTCCGCCGTCTCAGCGAGTCCTTTCAATGCCGTTCGCACAGGCCCAAGCGACGCATATTCCAGGTAATCGCGCTGCTGCAGATCCACTCCCGGCCGCGCCACGACAGTCCCCTTTGAATCGAGAATAACGATGTAGCCATACCCGCCGACATGAATCTTTCCGAGCCACGATTCCATCGTCTCAAGCTGATAGTGAAGGGCCACGACACCAAGGGGCTGATCGCTTTTTTTGATCGGTGCCGCGACGACCACGACCCTTTTCTGATTGTCCGAAAGCCGCCGGTACACTCCCGTCACGTACGGTTGCCACGCCTTCGATACCCCAACGAACCAATCGCGTTTCGAAATGTCCACGCCGAGCGCCTCGCCCCCAAACGGATAGTCGCTCCACATGATCCCGGCCGTATCGCTGATCGTCGCGCGATCGATTCCGTCGTCCGAATCGACGACCACTTTCAAGCGCTCGCTCATCGCCAATTCGTCCCGGCGTTCCACGAGTTCAATGGTCCCGGGAAGTTCGGCCAGCGTCTGCGCGAACGTGACACTGCGCGTCAATTCGCGCTCGACAAGCACCGCCGTCGTACGCGCCGCCGCATCGTTGTTCTGCCGCACCAGAGTCCGCACGGACGCCGCCGCGATCGAATACGAATACAATGCCAACACCCCGATCGGCAGCAACGCCCCAGCGACCAGCCACCAGCGCTTCCACGTCTGCAAAATCGGCATCCGATTCCTTACTCCATTATTTTTGAACTGCCACGCTCTGATTTCTAACACAAAGTCGCAAGACACGAAGGCTCAAAGAAAAAGGAAATTCATTCGCTATTGACTCGCGCTTTCCCAATGCGACTCGCGACCGCAGCGAGTCGTTGCCGTTCCCCTATCCTGTTGGGGAG
>JANXLS010000542.1 GCA_025355035.1 Planctomycetota bacterium
CATGCCTTGGTCAATCAATTCCTGGAAGCCGGATTGCCATTGAATGCGGTAGCGGCCGGGGAGGAGCGTTGGGACGGTGACGAGTTGGCGGACGGTGTGACGGGCGAGTTGGGC
This sequence comes from Planctomycetota bacterium, assembly GCA_025355035.1. Classification (GTDB taxonomy): domain Bacteria; phylum Planctomycetota; class SZUA-567; order H5-PLA8; family H5-PLA8; genus JANXLS01. The sequence continues at coordinate 115 of JANXLS010000542.1, forward strand.
GCCGGTGTCGGAGTTGGCGACGCCGGAGCCTTCGATGGTGTAGCTGCCGTGCGAGAAATAGCAGAAGGGAACGGTGCAGAGGCTGAGGCGGGAGCTGTTGGGTTCGGTCGCGTTGATCATCAATGCGTCGCGCATGGGGAGCGTGATGATACCGGCATCGTGCGCGCGGTAGAAGGCTTTGCGGACGTCATCGGCGGTGGTGAAAATGCGTCGCCCGTTGCCGGCGATATTGGGTGTGCGACCGCGGAAGAAATCGACGAGCGTGATCGCGTTGCTTCGGGCCACCGCGACCTTATTGGCGCGAAGGCAGACGCCGGTGAAGACAGCTGCGAGCACTTCGTCGGAGGCGGTGTTGATGTTCACAGGGTTTTTCATCTGAGGTTCGACATACGTCCCGCCGACGGTCGATTCTTCGCTGCCGGAAATGGGTTGCTCGAATTCGACGCTGCCGCTGCCGTCGTCGTTCATCTTGGATGCGCGCACGCGGCCAAAGCCGGTCGGGTTGCCGTCGGTCAGGATGCGGACGAGTGTGCCGGGGCAAAAGCCCTGGGCGTTCTTAAGCGCGACGCCGGAAACATCGCCAGTGGAACTGCGATCGCCCAGTTTTTCGCCGTGTCCCCAAAGCGGATTGCCCATGCCGTTTTCGACGGTGAGGTGGCGTTCGATCCGGGCGTAGTCTTCGGACGGCAGAGCGTTTTCGGCTTCGAGACCTTTGGCTGTTTTGATTTCGTAAACAGAGCGATATGGAGCGAACGCGGGCCCACCGGGCATCGTCGCGTTGGCGATGAGGCGCGAGCGACCGTCGTACACGAGCGTGCCGGCGGGGTGCGCGAATTTGACGCCGGATTCCAGTTGAATGCCGCCGCTTCCGGCGCTGGTGTAGCGGATAGGGTCGGGTTCGCCGTTCATGCAGATCAACCCACCGTTGGGATTGAGGCTGCCGCAATCGTCAACGGAGAGCGCGGTCTCGCCTTTCTTCGCACTTTCGGTCAGCAGGCAAGAACCGAGCAGATTTCCAATCAGTGCGGGTGGCGCGCTGTTGACGTTGACCTTGCCTTGCTCGTCTTCCATCTTTGCCGACCACATCAGGCCGCGCGGATTTTGGACGTTCGTGTCGAGGCCGTATTTCGAGATCATGGCATCGGGCAGATTGAAACTCATGTCGACGAAAAGATCTTTGGGCGTGGTCATTTCGAGCGGCAGATTGACGGCGAGATCGTCGATGGTGTGTTCGCCGAAATAGGCTTTGTCCTTGCGCAGGCGTTCGGCGATGGCGTGTTGAACCGAGGCTTCGGAGCCTTCGCGCGCGACTTGCTGGCTGGCGTCGTTGCGGGCGGATTTGGCGTGTTGGAGCATCGAAAAAACGAACGGCGTCGAGATGGCGATCAATGCGGCGAGGACGGCAATCACCATCAGGATGGCGACGCCGCGCGGAGAATGTGTGCGGATGGTTCGGCTCATTTCGACACCGCCTTTGGTTTGGACTTCGGGTCTTCGGGAGTTTCTTCCGGTTCTTCCGAATCGCCTTTTTTCTTCAATTCGATGCGTGAGGTCGTTCCAATCAGATCGACGGCGAGGCCGCGAATCCGGCCTTCGCTTTCCATCGTGATTTTAATCGGCCCGGAATGAAAGCGCTTGTCGAGACCGCCGTCGCCCGCGAAATAAATCGCGTTCCAGGGGGCGGTGTTGTGCGTGATCGTGACGACGCTGGGAACTTCGAGAACGCTTCCGCCGATGGCGCTTTGGACGCGGACTTCGTCAACGAGGCCTTCGAAACTGGAGGATTCGTGACCGACGCAAAAGGAATTTGAGTTAATGGGCGGGACCGCTCCGGGGCCGGTGGCGAGGACGAGGTCGTCGGCGAGGACGCGGGTGACGTTGCGGTCCCAGGCGAAGGCGACTTTGGTCCAGCGCCCGGGAACAATTTTGTACGTTTTGCTGAACACTTTCGTGAGATGCGTTTTGCCGTTCCCGGCGACTTCGCCGATCAGGACGCCTTTGCGGCCGATCTTCAGGGCATACGCACCGTCTTTGGAGAAGATGAAATTATCGCCGGTGAAATCGGCGGACAAGGGGCGAATATAGGCTTCGATGTAGCCGCCGTCGTCGAGATCGAAATCGGGATCATTGCCGCCATCGATGTAGCTGCCCGGCGCGAGGCGGACGCATTTACCGATCTTGCCGTTCTTGTCGGATTTGCCGCCGCGAATGACGGCGCTGTGTCGGGAGCCGGTGGTGCGGTTGAAATCATCGACGTCTTCGAAATGCCATAGCGCCATGGTGCGCGTGGCCCAGGGCGTGATGCGGTGGTTTTCGGAATCAATCTGGACCCATGCGGGGGATTGAGAACCGATGGAGGAATTGCGGACCTGGCGGAGCATGACGTCGAGTTGCGAAATCGCGCCTTCTTCTTTGTAATTCTTGGCCATCGCGATGTAGGAGGCGACGCCCATGCCGAGGAGCAGCGTCATCAGGCCGATGACGACGAGAATTTCAACGAGCGTGAGAGCGCGGTTGCGCGTGGCGCGGTATGTGGGGGGGAACGGGAGATGGGGTGAGAGGAAGGGCATACTTGTTCCCGATGGTGTGGGTCATTGTGGTGCGGGCGTCCCGCCTGCATGTTCATTAAAATGCAGGCGGGACGCC
>JANXLS010000564.1 GCA_025355035.1 Planctomycetota bacterium
GATCTGTGGGACATGCTCGCAGACGGCGAAGAGGTGTTCTCGCCGAATATGAAGCTGCTAATGGAGAACGCGAAGAAACTGTATCGCGATAAGCTCCGCCCGATGCTGCTGGACGAAGCCCACCTGCCGGTGGACTGGGACGGGTCGCTGATTCCGGGGCAGGAGCCGGCGATGATTTCGTTCCGCAATCACGATCGGCTGATCAAGACGCTGCTGCTGGCTGCGCTTGCGCCGGAAGTCGAGAGTCTGCGCAGTTTGGACGCGCGCAAACTGGCGGCGCTCAATCATGGCTGCATCACGTCGCCCGTGCCCGGTAAAGAAAAGAATCTTGTTCACGAGCGGTTGAAAGCCTGGGCGTCTCAGGTCGGCGAAATTCGCCTCAGCGGCGATCTTGCCAATCAGACAGTGGCCCTGCAACTGACCGGCGTGGACACGGAAGCCGTGCTCAGCCAGGCGCGCAGCGAAGACAATGTCGGCAACCGCAAGCGGTTGGTGCAGACGCTGCTGTTCGAGGCGCTGGGCATCGCGATCAGCGATCAACTGTTGCCCACCGAACACACGGTGGTTTGGCGCGGGGCGGCGCATTCGGTCGAGGTGCTGTACATCAATGTTCGGGAGTCAAACGAAGAGCATCTTAAGTCGCCGACCGACCGTTGGAAGGTCATCGTCGATTATCCGTTCGATCCCGGACACACGGGCGCGGACGACATCGGACGGTTGCAAATCTTCAGCGACCGACACAAAAAGCCGGAGCGAACTATCGTGTGGTTGCCGAGCTTCTTTACCGAAGCCGCGCTGAAAGACCTGGGCGATTTGGTCGTGATCAACTTCGTTTTGTCCGGCGACCGCTTCACGGGCTATGCCCACCAACTCAGCGCACAAGACCAGCAGGCGGCAAAAGCGATCCTGGAAAATCGGCGGGCGAGTTTGAAGCAGCGCATGATCAACGCGCTGGAGGCTGCGTATGGCCTGCACAATGCCGCCCCCGGCATGATCGAAGACGAAGGGCTTTCATTCGCCGATCATTTCCACAGCCTGTTCTCGGGTTTCAAACCCCAGCCGCCGGCGACGGCAAATCTGAAGGACGGATTGACCGGGCTGATCCACCAGGCTCTCGAGAACCAATACCCGCAACATCCGAAGTTCGAGGTTGAAGTTAAGCTCGGCAGCCTGCGGCGTGTGTACGAGTATGTCAGCCGCGCCGTCGCTTCGAAAGACGGCCGGATCACCGACGTGGACCGCGCACACCGGAGCGAAATGGCGGGAATCGCCCAGCCGCTGCGATTGGGCACTTCCAACGACAACGTGTTCGCGATTTCCCGCGATTGGGTGGATCTCTTCCACAAGCAGAAAGCCGCCGACGGCGTGGACGTGATGACCGTACGGAACTTGATGGATTGGATGGATCGGCCGGACCGTTGCGGGCTGGAGCCGAAGATTCGATACCTGGTCGTCAAGCTCTTTGCCGAACAGACCAATCGCGCGTTTTTCCGACATAACGTGCTGGATCAACCGACGTTCGAGCAGCTCGACCCGTCGATGGATTTACGTGACCAGCGCTTGCCCGCGGAAGCAGACTGGATCGAAGCACGACGGCGGGCGCAGTTGATCTTCGGTTTAGACGCTTCGCTGTTGAGGAATGCGAGCACCGTCAATCAGTTCGTGGCGGACATCCAGAGGCGCGCTGGGGAGAGCGTCGCTGGCGTCGCGGACCTAGTTCAGGAATTGCAGCG
>JANXLS010000546.1 GCA_025355035.1 Planctomycetota bacterium
TACCACGCCGCTCGCCGCAAGCAGATTGGCGCGAGGGTTTTGTCCGGTAGCTCTTAGTGTTTCACGTCGCCAACGCCGGGAGGCTCATGTTTGTCCGGTGCTGCTGCTTCGGACGGGGCCGTATGGGTTTCAGCGTTGTCCAAGTTCCATTCCGCGGGGCGGCGTTTAGGGAAAAGTTGGAATCGCAGCTCGTTGGCGATTCCGAAGATCATGTAGCCGTTGAACATGAACGCCAGCATGATCTCGTGATGCATGACAATCAACGCAATCGCGATGCCCAAAACAAGCAGGTGCATGAAAGACTTCTTTCCCTTCAAAATCTTGTCGCCGATGTGTTGGTAATGAACGCGCGACACCATCAGAATGCCCAGTGTCAGCATGACGAACGGCAGCGCCAGAATGATCGGCCCACGAAGATCGTCAATGTAGTTTTCAAGCTGCGTGACCTGCATGGTGAACGGAGAAATCGCCCAATGATGCGACGCGGGCAGGGACAGAATCACCAGTCCCGCCGCGCAACCTGCCGCACCGGGCGAAGGCATTCCGAAGAAGTAGTTCCGATGCCCCGTTTCGCTTTCGACGTTGTATCGCGCCAAGCGTAGCGTCGCACAACAAACATAGATGACGAGCAGCGGAAAAATGTAGCGATCGAGCATGGGATGTAATTTGCCTTCAATCGCCTGATGGTCGATCAAATTTTTCACCAATACCGCCGGAGCGACACCGAACGAAACGACGTCGCACAGCGAGTCCATTTCCATTCCAAACTTACTGGTCGACTTGGTCAACCGAGCGACACTGCCATCGAGAACATCGAAGACCATCCCGAAAAAAATCAGCAGTCCGGCAAGATACAGGTAATCGTCGGGTTTGTACGGCACCACGCCCGCAGTCGTCGCCGTTGTTGCGATCACCATCGGCATGTTTGCGCGCATCGACATCATGATCGAGGCGAACCCGCAGATCAAATTTCCGAGCGTGACCATCGTGGGCAACGGGTGGACGCCGTGCAGCAGCCGCTTCGGTTTGTCGCTCCTCGAACGGCCCAAGCGAAAGCGGTCGAATCTCGCCATATACTTCCCCTTCTCACTCCGAAAAAACGCAACCGTCAACCGTTCATGCGGCACAGAATTGTCTCGCCGCCTTTGACCACGTCCCCAATCTTGACCGCCGAAAGCGGTTTGTCGCTCAGCGGAATATACAATTCCGTACGCGAGCCGAATTTGATCATGCCGTAGCGTTGTCCACGCGCGAGCACGTCGCCGTCCTTCGCTTCACATACGATTCGCCGAGCGAGCAGTCCGGTGATCTGCTTGATGATCATCTTCCGGCCATCCGAACCGACGAGCCCCAACGATGCGGATTCGTTCCGCTCGGGCGCCTTTGGATCGTACGCCGGGAGGAACTCGCCCGATTTGAATTGCACGAACCGTACCGTACCGTCGGTCGGAGAGCGGTTGACATGAACGTTCAGCGGCGACAAAAAAATCCCGATTCGCAACGCCTTGGCTGCAATAAACTCCGGCACATCCACCTCCGTGATGTCCGCAACTGTGCCATCCGCCGGCGAGAGCAAACTGTTTTTTTCGTTGGGACCGCTGCGCTCCGGATCGCGGAAAAACCACACGACAATGCCCAATGGTAACAACGGCAGCAACGTCAATATCCAGAGTGCAGCCGGCAAAGCGATCCGCAGCAATTCAATCCCAATAGCCGCCGCAAGAATGGTGATCAGCAACTCGTCCCAGCCATACTCCGCCATTCCAATCAAGCGCATTAATTTTCGCATAGCGATTCGCAAGTGCCCTAAAAACCAGGATGAGACCGGGTTCTATTGTGTCAACGTTGTACGATATTTCTCGAAACAAAAACTAACATTCATTATAATGCGCGTCGGACGTATTAACGCATCCTTTTATCGAGATTTTCCATGCCAACCGATGCTGCCGAGCTCGCTGCCATTCTTCATGCCGCACGGGCCGCTCAAGAGAAGTGGGCGCAAATACCGTTGAGCGAGCGCTTGAAGCCGATTGCAAAATTGCGCGCGCGCCTCGCCGCCGACCCCGGCGAATTGGCTGACATCGTCGCGCTCGAAATCGGCAAGTCGCGCTTCGAAGCGATCGCCGCCGAGATCCTGCCGACCGCCGAGGCCTGTGCGTTCCTGATGAACCGCGCGGAACGCATTCTGGCTCCGCGCACCGAGCCGATGAAAGGTACGATGCCCTTCGCGGGCCACGCGATCATCCGCCACGTTCCATGGGGCGTGGTGGCCGTTTTGGTGCCGTGGAATTACCCGCTTTTTTTGTGCGCCGGTTCGGTGTTGAACGCCCTCGCCGCGGGAAACGCCGTCGTGATGAAACCTTCGCCGCGCGCGAAAAAAACCGTTGGCGCGTTCGGCCGCTGGCTTTACGACGCCGGCGTTCCACACGAGCTTGCGCCGGTTTTGGACAGTTCCGACGACACAGGCCGGATGCTCGTTTCCTCGCCTCTCATCAACCGCATCGTCTTCACAGGCGGTTCGGCGACGGGCCGTTCCGTGCTGGCCGCAGCAGCAAAGAATCTGATTCCCGCGACAATGGAATTGTCCGGTTTCGATGCCGTCCACATTCTTCCCGGAGCAAACGTCGAACTCGCCGCCAATGCCGTGACGTTCGGGCTGCGGCTCAACGCGGGACGGACATGCGTCTGTCCGCGACGAGTCTTCGTCGATAAAAGCATCTCGCAACAATTCACAGCACTTCTCGGCCAGAAATTGACGGCGCTCGATCTTCTTTCGCCGATGGACCCGCAGACGTTGTGCGAAGCGGATGAACTCGCGGCGAAGCTTGTTGCCAGCGGCGGATCGTCGCTGAACAACCGTCAGTCCGGCGACGCGAAAAAAGCGCTCGTGTACAGCGGAGGCCCCAGCACGCTCGCCGCCGCGCAGGGTAATTTCGTCCCTGCGCTGGTTGTGGCCACGGTTGAAAATTTGGACGACGCGTTGAGTCTCGACCAAAATTCAAAGTACGCGTTGGGGGCATCGATCTTCGCGTCGTCGAAAAGCGCCGCATTAGAATTCTCGAAGAAGCTCCCGCCCGGCATGATCGCGATCAACGAATGCATCATGCCCGCTGGCGAAGCGGCTTTGCCTTTTGGCGGAGCAAACGAAAGCGGCTTCGGTGTGCGCTCGGGCGTCGAAGGTCTGCTCGAAATGACGCGTCCGCAATCGCTCGGTTTCGCCCAGGGCAATTTCCGGCCGCATCATCTAGCCGGTGCGGAAACGACCAACCTGCTTCTCGCCCTTCTACGAGCGCGCCATGCTCCCGGAATCGGCGGCCGCATCAAAGGTTGGATCGACTACGGAATCGAAACCGTTAGGTGGCTGAAGACTCTCCGCAAGAAGTAGGGGAACGGAGCCGCCCTTCATTGATACACAACCGCGGAGGGGTGGTGCGGCTCCCGGGCGGTCGCGGTTCCTGGAAAATCTGTACTGTACCTTTTCCTTGTCGCTGCCAAGATACCGGTCGTTTCTTTTCAATCAATTCGTCTCGAAAAACCATGCCCATCACCGCTTCGAAAACGTCGGATCGTGTCTTCCTTGCCGGATTGACGGTGATTGGCGCGCTGTATTTATTTCTGATTCTCGCGATGCTTTTGGCCGACGCATCCTTCACAACGCCGTGGCGCATGTGGGAAGCGCTCGGCAGTCCCGAAATCCGTTACTCGATCAAGCTCAGCCTGATTTCGTGCAGCATCACCGCGCTGATTTCGATCTGGTTCGCCGTGCCGATCGGTTACATCATGTCGCGCTTCGAATTCCCCGGGAAGCCGGTTATCGATGCCATCCTCGACATCCCGATCGTACTCCCGCCGCTCGTCGTTGGGTTGAGTCTCCTGATTCTCTTCCAAACCCGAGTCGGAAAGTGGATTGAGGATTACATTGCCGTGACGTATGAAATCCCGAGCGTGATCCTCGCGCAATTCTCGGTCGCGTGTGCGTTCTCCGTCCGAACGATGCGCGGAACGTTCGAACACATTTCGCCGCGCGGCGAACAAGTCGCGATGACGCTGGGGTGTTCGCGCGCGCAAGCCTTCTGGCGGATCGCGTTGCCCGAAGCGCGGCGCGGCATGCTCACAGCCGCGACGCTGGCCTGGGCCCGCTCACTCGGTGAATTCGGCCCGATCCTTGTTTTCTCTGGCGCGACGCGCTTCAAAACAGAAGTGTTGCCGACAACGGTTTTCTTGGAACTCAGCGTCGGCCGCCTCGAATCCGCCGTCGCTGTCTCGCTCTTGATGGTCATAGCAGCCGCCATCGTGTTGATGATCGTGCGTATCTTCGGAGCGCCGAAAACGATTTAACGGCGGTTCAAAGTTTAAAGTTGAAAGTGGAAAGTGGAAAGTGTTGGTCCGTTGAAATGATTGCGATTAAAGACTTGAGTGTTCGTGCGGGGGCGTTTCGGCTGGATGGGATTGGCTTCGAGATTCCCACGGGCAAACACGGCATCTTGATGGGCAAAACGGGTTCCGGGAAAACGACGATTCTCGAGGCGCTCTGCGGCCTGCGCGAACCCATCGCCGGCCGCATTTCATTTATGAATAAAGACGTCACGCACCTGCCGCCCGCGTTGCGCGGAGTAGGTTACGTGCCGCAGGACCGCGCGTTGTTCCAAACGATGTCGGTATTTGAAAACATCGGATTCGCGCTCGAATTGCGTGGAGTTCCGCAAGCTAAAATCGATTCGCGCGTACATGAATTGGCTGGATGGTTGGGAATCGAAAATCTACTGCATCGTTCAACGCGGGGCTTGAGCGGAGGTGAAGGGCAACGCATCGCGCTGGCCAGAGCGCTCGCGGCAAAGCCGGACGTCCTCGTCTTCGACGAGCCACTCAGCGCCCTGGATGAAGACACGCGCGCTGAAATTTGCGACCTGCTCGCGCGCGTACGCGAACATTCGAACGCTACAATTCTTCACGTCACACACAGCAAAAGCGAAGCGTCGCGCCTTGCCGATATTGCCTTCCTGCTCGCTGACGGAAAGGTTGAACGAATGTAGAGTGGAGTTTGGAGTGAGCGCTTCGCGCTTGAATCGCTGCTGCGTTCTAAACTCTTATCGACTTGAGCGCACAGCTAAATAGTAGAGCGTTTTTCAAATGGCTGGAGACAAAGATGCGCCGCGCCGGGCAAGCGTGACAAGGAAGACGAGCGAAACGTATTTGGAGACTACGTTAAGCGAGTCTGACGAAGTACCGCGCAGCCCGCCG
>JANXLS010000584.1 GCA_025355035.1 Planctomycetota bacterium
TACTTCCATTTTTCCATCAAACTCGCCAACAGCCGCACGCCAAACCCCGTCGGCCCCGCGCAGAACGGTGCTTTGTCGCCATCCAAATCCGCAACGCCCGCGATGTCGATGTGCGCCCACGGAATCTTCGCGTCGATGAAGTTTGTCAAAAACGCCGCGCCTTGAATCGGGTGCGCGTCACGCGTAGGCGCGCTATTCCAGATGTCGGCCTGTTTGGCCTTCATCATTTCCTTGTAATCGTCGTGCATCGGCAAACGCCAAACGCGTTCGCCTGACTCCGCCGAAGCCGCTTCAATACTCGTCCGCAGTGCCTCGTCCGCGCACCAATACCCCGCATACGTCTTCCCCAAACCCACGACCACGCCACCCGTCAGCGTCGCGAGATCAATCACCGCGGACGGGGAATATTCGCGGCAGCCGTACAATAGACCGTCGGCCAGCACCAAGCGCCCTTCAGCATCCGTGTTCGTCACTTCAACGCTCACGCCGTTCGGATACGTGATGATGTCGTCGACTCGCAACGCGTTGTCCGAAATCGCATTCTCTGCAGTCGGCAACAACCCGATCACCCGAAAATTCGGCTTCATTCGAGCGACAGCGTGCATCGCTCCCAGCACCGCCATCCCGCCGCATTTGTCGTATTTCATTCCGCGCATCCCTTCGCGCGTTTTGATCGACAGCCCGCCCGTGTCGTAGCAGATCGTCTTCCCAACGAGTAGAAGAGTCTTTGTGAAGTTGCCCTTCGGCGTGTAACTTAACTCGATCATGCACGGCGGATGTTCCGACGCCCTCCCGACGTTCTCCAATCCAACGAGTTTTGCTTTCTTCAACGCCGCGCCGGAGATCACCGAACACTTCAAATTCCCCGCGTCTTTCGCCAATTGTTTCGCGCGCTCGGCGATGTGCGTCGTCGTTGCGATGTTTGGCGGAGTCGCGGCTAGTTTCCGCGCAACATTCGCCGACTCCGCGAGCGCCAAACCTTGGGAGAATCCGCGCGACACATACTCCAGTGATTTCTCCGGCACAAGCGAAACGCTCAACATTTTGGCCGCGTCCTCTTCATCGCCCTGAGCCCGTTTCTTGAACGCATCAAAGCGGCAATTCGCCAAGCCCATCCCTTCTCCCATGGCGCGACCGGACATCTGCGGTTGCGTTGCGCTTAACATCTCCGACGGAATCGAAATTAGCACTCGCGAGGTGTTCAACTTATGCAAGCGCCGCAACAACTTCCCAAACGCCGCGCGCAAAGTGTCGGTACTGAATTCCTTCCGCTTTCCCAACCCCAACAATCCGATCATCATTCCATCCACGCACTGAACAACCGTGAACTCGCCGGCGTCGCCCTTCACATCGCTGCGCTTGATCGCCGACGACACAATCCGTTCATGATTTGCGTCTAAACTCTGATCGACGGATTGCAATGTCTTGTCCGAAAAAATCAAACAAACGGTCACTTGCGGCTGAGGAAAAACACTTTTGGACAGTTGAATCGTTTTGTACACGCCGGACTCCTTCGCTTGTAGTTGTGTTCTTCAAAAATTGTGTTCGCACATCGCCGCGTGCGGCTAAACAACCGTGTCTGCCTATGCCGCCACCCAATCCAACACCCCGCCGGCGCCGCGCGTGATCTCGCGGTACAGATGATCGCGCTCGACCGGCTCGCGCCCCGCCTCCTTTATATAGCGGCGCAGATCGCCGACGGTCAGCGCCTGGGGCGTGTCCGATCCGGCCATGTGATAGATCTTTTCCTGCAACACCGTCCCGTCAAAATCCGTTGCGCCATAAGCCAGCGTGATCTGAGCGATCGGCACCGTCAGCATGATCCAATACGCCTTGACGTGCGGGAAGTTGTCCAGCATCAAGCGCGATACAGCATACGTCCTCACTTCGTCGAACCCGCTGGGCCCGCGCTCCACTTTCAACACATTGTTTTCGGGATGATAACTTAATGGAATGAACGCCTGGAATCCGCTCGTTTCGTCCTGCAATTCACGCAACTGCAACAGATGATCGATTCGCTGCTCCGATGATTCGACGTGCCCGTACAAAAGTGTTGCGTTCGATTTGATGCCGAGTTTGTGCGCCTGGCGATGCAGGTCGAGCCATTCCGCGCTCGTCTCCTTGCCCGCGCAAATCTTCTTGCGCAGACCGTCGTCGAGAACTTCCGCGCCTCCGCCGGGAAGCGTATCCAGCCCCGCTTCTTTCAACGCGCACAACGTTTCGACCGGCGACAAACTGGCCAGCGTCGCGAGGTGATAGATCTCAATCGCCGTAAAACATTTCAACCCTACTTTTGGATGCCGCTGCCGAATCCCGCGCAGCATGTCCGTGTAATACGAAAATGCAAAATCCGGATGCAATCCGCCGACGATGTGGACTTCCGTCGCGCCGCCGCCCGCAATGGCGTCCGCATGATGAAAAACTTCCTCAAGCGGCATTTCATATCCATTCGCGCGGCGGTCTTTTCCTTTGCGGCGATAGAACGAACAGAACGCGCACGAGAGGGTGCAGAAATTCGAATAATTGATGTGCCCATTGACGACATAGTAGACGCGCTTGCCGTGTCGCTTCAACGCGGACCACTGAGCAAGCGCGCCCAGGCTTAATACGTCCGGATGCGCCAGCAGCGTCAATCCGTCTTGCTTCGAAAGCCTCTCGCCGGAAACGACTTTTTCGCGGATCGTTTCGAGCCCCGGTGCCACGCTGGGAACAGCGTCGATATCGCATTCAAAAGTTGGCTGCACTGATTTATCCTCACTCGATGTCGTCGCGCGTTGAGTCTGTTCAAACGCAATAATTCTAATCGAATCCACACCGCGATTCTGAGAAATATTTGAGCACCCGCTACACTCTGAATTCGTCACAATACATTGATCCCATTTCCGCAACGCTTTTCTGTGGGTGACGAATCGAAATGCAAATGTATCATTTGAGTGTAATTACTTTTCAAACGTGGAGACCTCTATGAATCAGCGATCACTCCTGTGGGTATTGTGTTTGATCGTCATCGCTTCGTTCGGATCAGCCGCCGAAATCATCCGCATCAAGCCGCGTATCATTGATGGCACCAATGTCCCCGATTCGCAATTCCCCACCGTCGGAATAATAAGCGACTCGGCGAACTCCTTTATCTGCACTGGAACGTTGATCGCTCCGCATTTCGTCCTCACCGCCGCGCACTGTTCCGTGAACGGCACCACCGGCATGATCGACATCGGCCAAACCGGCGGACGTTTTAAACTGGGGGGCAAAACATATCGCACTGCCCATGTCTACGCGCATCCAAGTTATAAAGGTGATGATTCTCAAGAAGTCGAAGGAGCCATCGATCTCAGTATTTTCGAACTGACTGAAGACGTTCCCAATGTCACACCGTCACCGCTCTATCGTCAGACGCCTTCTGTCGGCACGGTGTTGACCCTCGTCGGCTTCGGCGAACAAGGCACCGGTCAAAAAGGCTCGGACGGAACGCTCCCCAAAAATGGCACCGTGAATTTCGGAGTCACGCCAATAAGCATCGTCACCAGCACGTTCATCAAATGGAATTTCCAAAACGTCCCGGCACCGAATCAGCAAAGTAACACAGCCCCTGGCGACAGCGGTGGGCCGCAATTCATCACGAACGACGGCACTCTCTTTTTGGCATCCGTCACTTCAGGCGGAAAGTTGTCGAACGCCGCGTTTGGCGATCAGTCGTACAATACGCGCGTCGATATCGCCGCCGATTGGATTGACTCCATCACCGGTGGATCGGCGGTCGCCGGCAATCACCCGCCCGTGATCGGTTCGACATCCTTCTCGCCGAACACCATCGCAGCAAATCAACAGGTCACGTTCACGGCCCCTGCCACCGATTCCGACAACGACACACTGAACTACCATTGGGTTTTCGGCGATGGTACGGAAAACGTGACCGGCAAGTCGACCGAATTGCACACGTACACCGTTGACGGCGCGTACACGGTTCAAGTCATCGTGACGGATGGTAAAGGCGGTTCGGCCGGAAAAGATTTCAACATCACAGTCGGTATCGGCTCTACGGGTGCGTTCATTCCGTCCACTCTATCGCAAAGTCGATTCACATTAAACTTCGCAGCGCCGACGCACAGTTCTCTGGATTTCACCTTAACCAACGGTGGGTTAAGTTTCGCAGACAAAAACGCGTATATGAACGTGTTTGATGGGGGCCAAGCCAAAATTTACCTGGGTGCCCAATTGGTCGATACGATCAGCATCTCAGGAACGAAAGGCAAGGGCCTCGGCACATTGATTTTCACCTATCGAACGGGTGCCGTTCATTATAGCGTTCATAACGACGGCGAACTTATTAAACTGCTCGCCCCGTTCGGTGCATCTAACGCCAATATCACGTCCGCGTTTATCGTTCCGATTCGAGTGGAATTGAATGGCAAACGCTACGGCTCCGATACGGCGTTTTCCTACTCGGCTAAATTTGGAAAAACCGGTTCTGGCAAATAACCAGTTATGAGAGAGGATGAAACGGCAACAGCCTCCCTGATCATTTTAGCAGATCAATGCACTGCAATTCCTTCCCGTCGCGGACAAACAATCGTCCGTCCACATAGGGCGGATTGCACCATGTTGTTCCGCAGATCTTGACGCGGCTGATCTCTTTAAAATCTTTCGAATCGGCCGCAAAGAGCACCAATTCGCCGAGATCTGTCAGTGCCAGAATGTTCTTGCCCAGGACCAGCATTGATGCATGAGCATGCGATGCGTCGGCCAGTAAATATCCCGGCTTGTCCCAAGCCACTTCGCCCTTGGCGGCGTCGATGCAAATCAGTTTGCTCGCCGTCCCAACGCCATAAATATGATCGCCGAACGCGACAGGACTTGCGAAATTAATCGCCGCTTCTTTGTTCGCCCAGATCTGCTCGGCTTTGTAGCCGTCACCCTCTTTCGAAACCTTTACGCCCAGCAAACCGACCATGTGCGACGACACGATCACCGTGTCGCCGATCGCGATCGGAACCGTGACATGGCGACCGAATTTCGTTTTCACATCCACGCGCCACAACAGCTTTCCATCCGCGGGATTCAGTCCAATCAACCCAACCGCTGAGAACACGACGACCTGTTTCGCCCCCGCCAATTGCAGCGTGATCGGCGGAGCGTACGCCACCATGTCGCTCTGCGATTTCCAGATCACGTCACCCGTGTCTTTGTTCATACACACAACCGCCGCGCCTTCTGCCCCAACAATGGCGATCAAATGATCGCCGTCAATCCACGGTGATCCGGCGTTGCCATGCCGGGCCGCGCCCGCCGCATCGCCTTTTTCGCCCATGTATTTCTGCCCGAAATCCGTGATGTAGTTCTTGTGCCAGATTGTTTTTCCGTCGGCCAAATTCAAGCACTTCAATTCGCCTTTGGTGCTCTGGGCATAGACCTTCCCAGCGACAATCAGCGGTGTGCATCGCGGCCCGGTCCCGAAGCCGTCGATGTGCTGCGAATCGAGATCGACGCTCCAAATCTCCTTGCCGTCCGCAGCATTCAGCGCGCGCACGATTTCGCGCCCGGGCGGCACCTTCTTTTTCGCCGGTTTCGCTCCTGGAACGGGAGCAGGCAGCGGTGTCGCGGGTGCGGTTTCTTTGTCAGCGAGAAAATCCGTCAGCACCACTTTGCCTTCGGCCACAACCGGCGAAGCAAAACCATCGGCCGTCGGAATGCGCCAAACGACTGTCGGCGTCGCGGGAATCTTCTCTGGAACCGGCACGCCGTCAGCCACGTGCCCGTCGCGATTCGCTCCGCGCCACCCCGGCCAATCCGCCGAAAAACTCGACGATGCCAGCGCTCCAACCAGACCGACAATTGCCACCGTTCGACACTTCATCATGAAAATCTCTTCTAAGGGCCTGTAAAATAATAAACTGAAGAATTGCTTGCGTCTTTCGGCCTGGCTCTTCGTTGAACGCTCAGTCAGAGATACACTCGTTTATCTTCCTGCGCGTCCGCCTCGACCCAGGCCGAAATACGCGGCGGACTTCTTCAGTTTATTATTTTACAGGCCCTAAAATTCAGCACATGAAAAGAGCGATCCGTACATCGAATCGCTCAAACAGAAGTTTAGAAGTTGGAGTTTAGAGTAACGAATCCATTCCACACTCCAAACCCCAAACCCCAAACTCCAAACGCGTCCCCAACACAACTTGCTTACTCGTCATACCCTTTTAATGGGCGGATCCAAATGTTTCGGTAGCGAACCGGATTGCCGTGATCTTGCAAACCGATCGGCCCCTTCTCCGTCTTGCCATCGTACTTTCCAAGCGATTTGTGGTTCGTCGAGCCGAAGATTTCAGCGTGGTTCTGCGTCACGACGCCGTTGAGAAGCACCGTCACATATGCCGGCTTGTCGAGTTTGCCATCCTTGTACTTCGGACCCGTGAAAACAATGTCGTACGTCTGCCACTGTCCCGGCGGGAGCGTCGCATTGACCAACGGCGGATGCTGACCATAAACCGAACCGGCCGAACCGTCCGCATACGTCGGGTTATTGTAGCAATCGAGCACCTGGATTTC
>JANXLS010000609.1 GCA_025355035.1 Planctomycetota bacterium
TCGCTCTACCGGAGTTCTGGCTTTCGCTTTCCCTGCTTTGCTTGCTCATTTGGAGTCGTTATCGTCGAAGACCAAGCACGGCCAATTGAGCGCACCCAAGTATTGCTTCATCTATACACTCCGCAAACTAAGGCTCTTCGCCAGACTGCTTTGGAGGAGCGCAATAACGGGGACGCGCACGAAACTTTTTCGATTCGCAATCTCATGGAAATAATTCTCCTTGCCAAGGCGCTGGCGATCATTTCCGCGCTGAGTCACGTGATGCGGCATTCCCGGCACAACTACTCTGGCAATGCCGCCCATATCCCCCTATCATTCTTTGCCGCTGTTCCTTCGTCCCCGAGCAACGCCTTGGAAGCCAGCACGCCTGCAGTTGCAGTAAGAAACTGACGCCGGGAAAAAGTGTGCTGATCCATTTTATATAAATCCTGTCTGAGTACGCGCTGCATGGATTCAATGACAAATATCAAATGCCAAATGCCAAATCACAAACGACAATTGCCGTTCACGGCATCCAAACAAATTCCGGACTGTTGATCACGCTCCAGATAAAATCCTCATACGTCTCGCGCCACGTCGCCCGAATACGCGGATCCACCGGGTCGCCCGCCCGAGCGCGACGTTCCCATTCCAATTTCACCGTCGTCGCTTCCGGCATCAAATGCGTCGACCACGTCACCTTCGAAATCGGCACCCGCGCAACAGTCGCCCTCACTTCGCCGGGCGAAAGAACACGTTGATCAAACCCCACCGCCAGCGCTTTCGCAAACTGATCGCGATCGGCCTTCGATGGCAAACGGCTCAGGAAGCGCAGATAAATCGCATCCACCAACGCTTCCGGCGATTCTGTCCGAATTGCCAGTTCAGCCAATTCGCTCCGTTCCGAAACGCGCGTGATCCACGTGCTCATCATACTGTTTTCCAACACGCCGGGTTGCAAAACGTTCGGGTCCGTTTCGCGATCGTTGTGCGGACTCTGCCGCGAGCCGAACCAACCGAACGCTTCCAGCACGTCCGTCACCGCCTGCGCGCGAGGAAGCGACAAGCTTGGCCGGTCGCGCTCATTCGACAGACTCGCGAACTCCCACGCCCGCTTGGGATGTCCCAGCGTAATAAAGGTGTCGGAGCTGTGCCGCGATTCCGGATCGAACGTCAACTCTTCGACATGAATCCGTTTTCCCGACGCGGCATACAGTGAATCGACAACTTGCTCCGCATTGAGCCGCCGTCGCTCAGGCG
>JANXLS010000649.1 GCA_025355035.1 Planctomycetota bacterium
TGAGCCAGGCGCTCGCGCAATTCACGGATGCCCAGCGTGTCGGTGTACTGCGTGCGGCCGGAATCGATGGCTGCCCGGGCCGCTTCTTTAATACTCGGACTCGTGTCTTGATCGAGTTCGCCGGCTGCGAAATTGACCACTTGAACGCCTTCCGCGCGCAGTTTTCGCGCGCGGTTGCGCATCCCGGAAGTCTGTGAACCCGTCAATAATTGTGCGCGATCAGAAAGCATTGCGGTTCCTCGATTCAGTCGATTCAGTCAATTCAAACGTCCGAAGTTGATTGTGCTCTACACTTCGCCTACGACCTGCTTCGGCGATTTCTTGACGCGTGGATTCAAGCGCGGAGCCTTTTCGATGGCCGAATGCGGAGTCTTTGCGTTTGTCCCGTTCGTGGGTGTCGAGTCGCTTTCCGACCAGCCGGCTTGAACATTGACGAGCTTGTTGATGTCGCTGACCTTGACCAGGCCGCTATCCAATTCTGCCAGCGAACCGGAGGAGATCATTTTTCCTGCCATGGATTGGCATGCATGGACCATCGCGCGCAGCATCTGGTTGGCGTAGATCGCCCCGGCAATCCCGCAGGCCGTCATGTCCTCGAACGACGTTTCTCCGAAGAGCGTGGGCACAAGGATGAGCGGCTTGGTCAGTCGGCGGGACCGTGCGATCTCAAGGATTGGCGCGAACTTTTTAGAATGGATCAGTACCGCGTCGGCACCCGCTTCCGCATAGGCGTTCGCACGTTTGATTGCGTCTTCCGTGCCGAGATCGGCGATTAGCGACTCGACACGCCCGATCAGGAAAATGCCAAATGGAGCCGCCGCGCGTTTGGCGGCTTGAAGTTTCAAACACATTTCGTCGATCGTCACCAACTCGCGCGGCGCGCCGGGATACAGACTGCAGCGCTTGGGAAAGGTGTTGTCTTCAATGCAGACGCCCGCCGCACCCGCGAGCCCATACTCGCGCACGGCGCGAGCGGCATTGGTCTCATCCCCGAAGCCGTTGTCCGCATCGACAATCACGGGAACCTTGACGCTCTCGCAGATCCGCCGCGTCGCGTCGACGCTTTCAGTCATCGAAACCAGATTCACGTCCGGCATGGCGAACTGGGCCGCTGAAACGGCGAATCCGCTCACCCACAGCGCGGGAAATCCCGCGCGTTCGAGCAAAACGGCGCTCAGCGCGTCATGTGCGCCTCCGATTTTGAGAAACTGTTTGGGCTTCAGTTGAAGGCGGCTTCTGACCGGAATTGACATGGTGTTCCTCAAAAAGGAGCGCGTCTAAAAAAGTTCGTGTCTGATCGCGCTGATCAGGGCAAGTATTATCAAGACGCCTTTGCAATAAGTAAATAAAGATTAAATGAAATTAATACACAAAGTTAATAAATGGGAGCTACTGCGGAGTTGGATATGGATGACTACGTTAGCAGCCCGTTGAAAAAGGCTCGCATGGAAAAATCCGGCGCTTTTTGTCCGGCTCTTGGTTGCGAGCTTCAAGCGTTATCTCCTCTG
>JANXLS010000709.1 GCA_025355035.1 Planctomycetota bacterium
CTTAAGTATGTGCCATTCCCGTCTGTCCCGGATTTCCCGTCATCAGGACTGAACCAAAAATAGAATGTGCGGTCCAATACTGTGCGACGCCCATGTCGATGTAAGCGTTTTTTTAAGAATGCGTGAACTTTGACGTTGTGAATACGACCGGCTATTTCGGAGCTTGATTGGGATTCTCAATGCTCCAATGCGCCTCGTCGTCCGTCAAGCGTGTGAGGATCTGTTCGTCGTTGCTTCCGCCGATGATGAATTCATATTCCGAGAATAGCCGGTAATACGTCCCGCACTCGGCACATTGTTGAATGACTTGGCGATGGTCGTATTTTAATTCTTTGACGGTCTTAAGTTGCTTCGCCGACTCCGGCAGGAACGTATCCTGCTCCTCGCGCCCACGGACCTGAAAGCCGCACTGCAACTCGGACAAGTGACTGCAAATGCTGCATTCGCAAACGGGTTTTAAAGCCATGACGCGTGCCGCGCTTTCGAAGTGATGGGACTCGTGGCTCAAACTGTACACGCATCATTATACATGATTTACAGTTTCAGCGCACGACTTTACATCACTCGAAACTCCGGAACAAAGGACGCATTCTTTTACATCGCACATAACAATGCGTCCTCTTTCCCGGACTTTCTGTCAACTTGAAGAACTTTGGGTGAATTTGCCGCTCCCTGGCAGTCGCGGCTATTTGTATGCCTTTTTGAAGATTGGTGCGAAATTCGTTTGACAGGGGCGCAGGAGTGGTGTTTAATACATTTTGAAATAATTTGGGCCGACTGTCACGTGGTTTTACGGCATCCCGCCGCGCGTCGCAGGCCTTGACCTCAGGGATTGCCTCGCTGTTCGAGCTTTGATTTCGCTCCGTTTCGGGAGCTTGAAATTGGGGTTCGCTGAAAAAGAAAGCACGGCCACTATTAAGATGGTCGCACGGTATTAAACGTATTTGCTTGAACTAAGGGACCTCAAGGCCGCGTAAGGGCGTGGGCTTGGGTAGTCCCTTTTTGTCGTTTGATGAACTGATGAACTGAAGTGCCGAGTACCGAGTGCTGAGTGCCGAGTTGTAAAGGGCGCGCAGACTCCTTAACTCGGCACTCGGCACTTGGCACTCAGCACTTTCTTCAAGGAGTTGATTTTTAAACATGCTGCCCATTCGCTACTTTGGTCGTGCCAAACATTTGATCGATATTCCCAACCTGTGCGAAACACAACGCAAATTTTACGCCGAATTCCTTCAGGCTGACGTGTTGCCGAACGAGCGCAAGCGGGACGGTTTGCAGGCGATATTTCAGGAAGTGTTTCCGGTTTTGTCTTATGACGAAACGATCTCGCTGGACTTTCTCGAGTACGATCTTGGTGAGCCGCGCCACACGCCGGACGAGTGCCGCTCGCTGGGGCTGACGTACGGTGCGCCGCTGAAAATCAAGTGCCGCTTGAAGCGCGAAGATACGGTTATCGACGAAGAAGTGTATCTCGGAGCGGTTCCGCTGATGATCGGCGGCGGTGAATTCATCATCAATGGCGCCGAACGCGTGATTGTGACGCAGATTCAGCGTTCGCCGGGTGCGGATTTCTCGGAAGAAGTGCATCCTTCCGGCAAGCGCCTGCATTCCTGCCGCATCATTCCGGAACGCGGTTCGTGGATTCAAGTCGAAGTGACGGCGAAAGACCTCCTCTACCTGCGCATCGATCGCTCGGGCAAGATCATCGGCACGACATTCCTGCGCGCGTTGAGCGAAAAGTTCGGCACGACGCACGACATTCTCGCGGCGTTCTACCCGGTGGAAGCGGCGTCGTTGTCGTCCAAGACGGAACGGCTCAAGGGCGCTGTGTTGACGCGCGATATTGCCGATCCGAATTCGGGTGAAGTCGTTGTCCCGGCGCTGACGAAGCTGACGGAAGAAATCATTGACACGATCCGCGGACTGAAGGTCAAGGAAGTGGACGTGATTCTGGCTGCGGACACGAAAGACGAATTGATCCTGAATTCGATCAAGGAAGACGACGTTGAAAGCCACGAAGACGCGATGTTGCGTATTTATCAGCGCATGCGCCCGGGCAATCCGCCTCAGAAGGAAAAGGCGATTGAGCTGTTCAATGAATTGTTTTTCGACGAAAAGCGTTATAACTTTGGCCGCATCGGCCGCTTCCGGTTAAACCGCAAGTTCGGTCAGACGGTTGCCGACGAAGTGTTGACGCTGACGGCTGACGATTATTACAACGTTCTGAAATACGTCATGAATCTGCGCGCGGGGAAGGGGAATCCGGACGACATCGATCATTTGGAAAACCGCCGTGTCCGCACGATCAAGGACCTCGTGATGGACGAGTTCCGCAAGGGCATGATCAAACTGCGCCGCAGTGTTCGCGAACGCATGAGTTTGAAGGACGCGGGAGAGATGACGCCGCGCACACTGATCAACAGTCAGACGGTCGCGTCGAGCATCGAATACTTCTTTGCCCGCGGCGAATTGTCTCAGGTCGTCGATCAATCGAACCCGCTGTCGCAGTTGACGCACGAACGGCGCTTGAGTGCACTCGGACCGGGCGGTTTGAATCGAAAACGCGCCGGCTTCGAAGTCCGCGACGTTCATCCTTCGCATTACGGCCGCATCTGTCCGATTGAAACGCCTGAAGGCACGAACATTGGATTGATCGTGTCGCTGGCGATTTACGGCAGCATCAACGACTACGGTTTCCTGGTGACGCCGTTCGTCGTGGTGAAAAACGGTGTGGTGACGGACGAAGTCGTCTATCTGCGCGCCGACGAAGAGCATGAACACACGATCGCGAACGCCGAAGTGGATCAGGATCGCAAGACGGGCAAAATTCTTGTCGAACGCATGATTGCTCGGCGCCGTTCGGAATTCGTGAATGTGCCGATCAGCGATGTGACGTTGATGGACATTTCGCCCAAGCAGCTCGTGGGTGTTGCCGCGGCGTTGATTCCGTTCCTGGAGCACGATGACGCCAATCGCGCGCTCATGGGATCGAACATGCAACGCCAGGCCGTGCCGTTGATCCGCCCGAACGCTCCGCTGGTTGGAACCGGGATGGAACCGTACGTCGCGAAGAATTCGGGCATGATGCTGGTGG
This sequence comes from Planctomycetota bacterium, assembly GCA_025355035.1. GTDB lineage: Bacteria > Planctomycetota > SZUA-567 > H5-PLA8 > H5-PLA8 > JANXLS01. The sequence goes on from JANXLS010000709.1 coordinate 3,095, forward strand.
CTGAAGATGATGGTGTGATCGATTACGCCGATGGCACTCGCATCGCGGTGAAGTACGGTTCAGGGCAGCATGCCCGGATCGTCGACACACCGTTGCGCAAGTACTTCGGTTTGAACGAACGCACCTGCATGAATCAGACGCCGATCATCAAGCAGGGCGACAAGGTGCTCAAGGGCCAGGTGTTGACCGAAGGCGCGGCGACGCGCGGCGGCGATCTGGCGCTGGGGAACAACATTCTTGTCGCGTTCATGAGCTGGGAAGGCTACAACTTCGAAGACGCCATTTTGGTCAGCGAACGCGCGGTGCGGGAAGATGTGTTCACGTCGATCCACATTGAAGAGTTTGCGGTCGAAATTCGCGAAACGAAACTGGGCCGCGAAGAAATCACGCGTGACATTCCGAACGTGTCGGAACAAGCGCTGCGCAATCTGGACGACAAGGGCCTCGTGCGCATCGGAACGCGCGTCAAACCCGGCGATATTCTCGTCGGCAAGATCGCGCCGAAGAGCAAGAGCGAACTGTCGAGCGAAGAGAAGCTGTTGCATGCCATCTTCGGTCGAGCCGGCGAAGACGTGAAGAACGATTCGCTGGAAGTCAAGCCAGGGTGCGAAGGCTATGTGATCAATGTCGAACGCTTCACCCGCGCTTCACCGACGGGCGAAGAAGAACGCGGCGAAAATCGCAAGACGATCAAGCGCATCGAAGCTGAATACAAGCAGAAGATCGCGGATGTCGTCAAAGCGAAGATCGAAGCGTTGAAGGACATTGTCGATGGCAAATTGGTCAACGCCGAAACCGGTCAGCGCTATGAGATTGCGAAGGGCGCGACGGACGAAGACGTGATTGCGGTCGATGCGGCGATGGACTTGAACAAGATCGAAATGCACCCGGCGACGCGCCGCAAAGCGCGCATGACGGCGTACGCATTCGACAAAAAGAAGCGCGTGTTGGAAGTCGATCTGGATCGCAAAGTCGGCAAGCTGAAGCGCGGCGACGAATTGCAGCCTGGCGTGTTGGAATTGGTGAAGGTGTACGTGGCCGTGAAGCGCCGACTGTCGGTCGGTGACAAAATGGCCGGACGTCACGGAAACAAGGGTGTCGTCAGCCGTATCCTTCCTGAAGAAGACATGCCGTTTTTGGCGGATGGAACGCCAATCGAGATGATCTTGAATCCGCTGGGCGTGCCGTCGCGCATGAACTTCGGACAGATCCTCGAACTGCATCTGGGTTACGCAGCGAAGAAGCTGGGCTTCCGGGCCGTGACGCCGGTGTTTGATGGTGCGGCTGAAAAGCAGATCATCGAAGCGGCGAAGGAAGCCGGTATGAATCCGGACATGAAGAGCCAGTTGTACGATGGCCGCACGGGCGATCCGCTGGATCAGAAGACCGGTGTGGGCATCATGTACATGCTGAAGCTGCATCATCTCGTGGCCGAAATCAACAAAAGTCCGGTGGTGATCAGCAACCTCAAGACCCTGTCGCCGGCGATGGCCGAGCGCTGGGGGCTCGACATCGCCGCCGGTCTGGCCCACGCCGACTGGGCCCGGCAGCACAGCGCCGCGCTGGACGCCGTGCCC
>JANXLS010000793.1 GCA_025355035.1 Planctomycetota bacterium
ATCCCCGGCTGGACGGAAGCGCTGAAGATGATGCCGGTCGGTTCAAAGTGGGAACTGTACATTCCGTCGAACCTCGCCTATGGCGAAAACGGATCCCCTCCGGACATCCAGCCAGGCCACACGTTGATTTTTACCATCGAATTGGTGAGCATCGACAAAGTCGAAGAACCCGCGGCCGCACCGAAATTATTGCCGACCGCCCCTGTCGAAAAGAAGTGACGTCAACAGTTTCCCCTCTCCATTTACGGGAGAGGGGAAAGTGATGGAAAATTCCCCACTTCGCTGAAGCCCCGTTAACAACACCCTTGAAGGAGCGCTCGAACCCCATGTTCATCCACACCGTTTATTTCTGGTTGAAAGAAGGAACGTCCGAAGAAGCCAAAGCGAAGCTGATCGCCGATTGTTACAAATTTCTGAAAGCAGTCCCGACGACCAAACAACTCTGGGCCGGCCCACCCGCGATGACGCCCCGCGACGTAGTCGACAATTCTTACTCAGTCGGTTTGACCGTCATCCTCGAAGACGATGCAGGCCACGAAGTCTATCAAAAGCACCCGTTGCATTTGGACTTCATCGCCGAAAACAAGCAACACTGGCACCGCGTACAAGTCTACGATTTCAAAGCTTAATTCGGAGTCCGGAGTTCGGAGTAATCGGCGTCGCGCCCCTCCCAACTCCACACTCCAATCTTACCCTCAGCACTCGGCACTCGGCACTCAGCACTCGACCCTTCACTTAAGCACCGGCACCAAAATCACCTGCCGCAAATCCATCACCGCGCCGCCGTTTTTCTTGATCGGTTTCAGCGTCAGCGACAATGCGCCGGGTGTGTCTAAAGCCAGCGTACCGACTTCGAGAAACGTAAACGTGTGAAAGCCGCCCGTGTTCTTCGTCGTCCAATTCAGCTTCTGTTCGCTAACCGCGATTTCAATCTCACTTCCGCCGCCGCTGCCTTGCATGGCGAACACAATAAACTTCCCCGGCTTTTTCAATTCAAAATCCCAACTCACCCAGTCCTTCGCATTCCCCCAATATCCCAACGTGTTCTTCACCGGATTGATTTCATAGCGCAATCCGTTGCCATGAACAATCGCATCCCGCGCGTGCAACGTGATCGAAAGATCATCCGCCTGCAAAATCGGCTTGCCTTCCGAAGCTGGATTCAGCACGAGAGCCTTCACTGCAAGTGGCTTTGCAGCGTCCGCTGGTTCTGTCTCGACTGACACCGGTAGCTTCCCAGCTTTGTCGAGATACACACGTCCCAACTTCACAGTCGTCGTCACTCCATCGGCGGTCCCAATCAATTCCTTGCCACCGATAGTTCCTTTTATCTTCCCAGCCACCGCCGCTTCAACCTGCGCTTCAATATCGTACATGCCCCATCGCGAAGCAGCAAAGTCTCCCTTCACATTCGGCCCGGACGCCGTGGGCGTCCACGTCGCTACACCATCCGGCGTCGTGGCTGTTTCGCCAGCAGCAAGAAACGTCGCAATGCAAATGAGCAGTGAAGCAATCGTCCTCAATTTCATGATTTATCTTTCAAAAAATGGTCACGTAAAAAGAACTGACAGGGGTCGATTTACCGTTGAAATTTCATTTCGAAAGCGTCTTCCACAAAAACGAATACTCCAGCGCGACCATCTTCGCTTTCTGCTCGTGGTTCGCCGCCCCCGCATGACCGCCTTCGGTATTTTCAAAATACAAAACGTCGTGCCCCATCTCCTTCATTTTCGCGAAAAGTTTTCGAGCATGAGCCGGATGAACGCGATCGTCGCGCGTTGACGTCGTGAACAGAATGCGCGGATATTTCGCATCTTTCTTCACGTTTTGATACGGTGAATATTTCGAGATGTACGCCCATTCATTCGGATTGTCCGGATCACCGTATTCGGCCATCCAACTCGCCCCGGCCAACAACTTGTGATAGCGCTTCATATCGGTAAGTGGCACTTGGCAGACAACCGCGCCGAACAATTCCGGTCGTTGGATCGCGACAGTGCTGACCAGCAAACCGCCGTTGCTTCCGCCCATGATGCCGATCTTTGACGGCTGTGCGATGCCGCGCTTGCCCAAATCCTCAGCGACCGATTCGAAGTCGTCGTACGCTTTTTGACGATTGCTCTTCAACGCCGCTTGATGCCACGACGGCCCGAATTCGCCGCCTCCTCGGATGTTCGACAACACATATACACCCCCACGTTCGAGCCACGCAAGACCCATCCCGGCGCTGTAATACGGCTGCATCGGAATTTCAAAACCGCCGTATCCGTACAGAATGGTGGGAGCCGTTCCGGATTGAATCGCCGTCGTTTTGCCGACCACAAAGTACGGAATCTTCGTACCGTCTTTCGATGTCGCCTCATTCTGCCGGACCTCAATGCCATCCGCCTTGAAAAACGCCGGACGCGCTTTGAGTGCCTGCGCCGGGTCCGCGTCCGAGCGAGTGAGATACAAGGAATCCGGCGTCAGAAAATCCTGATACGTCACCCACAGTTCATCCGATTCGTATTCATCGACGCCCGAAACCGACGCCGTCCCCGTACCCGGCAATTTCATGTCGCGCATCGCCCACCCCGCGTTTCCGGGAGTGGCAATCACTACGCGGCTGTGAACGTTGTCCGCCAAAACGATCGCAAGCGAATGCTTCGTTTGAGCGAGATGTTCCAAGGCCACACGCGCCGTCGGTTCGAAGAGCACATCGAACTTCCGTTCGCCCTTCATAATCGCATCGAGCTTGATGGCGAGCAGCGATCCGCCCTTGAACGTCTTCCCGCCGACAGTCCACTCGCTCCGCAATTTAGCCAGCGCCCATTCATTGAATACGCTCAAATCAACATCGTTTGGAATGTCGATCTTGACCGGTGCCTTGTCTTGAAGAATGAAGTTCTCAGTGTTGTAAAACGCGATGTCGCGCGCAAAAAACTCGCGGACCGTGCCCATCGAAAAATCGACGCTGGCGCCGACCGACACATCCGTCTTCTGTCCTTCAAACACAGTCACCGCACTGGCCAACGGCGTCCCGCGCGACCAGCGTTTGATGATCCGCGGATAGCCGCTATCGGTCAGCGAATCCGCTCCAAAATTCGTCCCAACATAAACCGTATTCTCGTCCCGCCACGTCACACGGCTCTTCGCTTCCGGCAATTCAAATCCGCCGGTAACGAACTGCTTCGTCGTCAAATCAAACTCACGCACCACCGTCGCGTCGCCACCACCGCGCGAAAAGGAAATAAGCGACCGCTCGTACTTCGCCGGCAGCGTCGTCGACCCATGCCAGACCCAATTTTCTCTCTCGGTCTTCGCAAGCTCATC
>JANXLS010000815.1 GCA_025355035.1 Planctomycetota bacterium
GCTGACAGGAAGAACGGGCGACAGGCGGACAAGGGGTTGGTGCAGCGGCGCGATGAAATCGAAAAATTGATGAGGTTCAAAGACGGCTGGGGCAATCCGTTTGAATTCACCGTGACGGGCGACGAATTGCAGATTCGCTGCACCAGTAAAGGCGCTGAAGAATTGACGGAACCGCCGAAAATAACGCTTCGTTCCAATTCCGAAAAAAAGTCTGAGAAGTGAGAGCCACAATTCAGCGACACAGTTCGCCACTCTTAGGGATGATGGCAGCGCTTCTGACGCTGCTGTCTGCGCGCGCGAATGCTATCGACATCGGCGATTTGACCGCGCCGTTACCCGTTCGCCCGGAAGTTCGAGTTCTGGAAGCAGATGCCGGGATTCTTCTCAGCAAAGAAGGTCGTATTCTCGCAGCGGTCAATTTGAGGCCGAGCGATCCCGACCATCCCGACTCGGAAGTTCTTTCACTCGAAAGCGCGAAAGCGGTTCTCGTGCGCGAAAAGTTGCAGGACGAACGCGTACGCGAACGCCGCTTTCCTATGATGGGCAGCAGATCCAACGCGCAATTGAATGTGTGGCAGCAAACCAAACTGGTGACGAACGGCTTCCGCTCGCTGTTCACGACGTCCATAAGCCGCCCTCGGCTTGACCCCAATGCGCCGCCATTGAACGATAAAATTCCGCCGATGCCACCGCCGTTGGAAATCGCAATTCAAATCTATCCCGACGCAGAAGGTAAACTGCTCAAACTGACGTACCTGGATGGCGATCTGATTCCGGAAAAAAAGGCCGATGCAATAGAGTTGCGCGCGCGGGCGTTGACGTTTGAAAACGAAAAAAAGCATCGCGTGACGATCGAGCGTTCCGGGCCGGCGACGTGGACGATTCGACGTGCGCAGAATTGTGTTTTCCTCACTGCAAAGCTTGCGAAAGATCCGCGCGATTCGACGCTGTTGGGTTCGTTTGTTCTGTTCATCGGATCGGGCCACGACGAAGACCCTCCGGCAGTGTCGGTGCTGCGTCTCGACAAAACGACAGTCCCGGCGCGCGATGTGATCGAAGGTACGTTGCGCGTGTACGCGTCGGGCTCCAATCCGTATCTGTCGCAGGATGTGACGGTCGTCGCGGAAGTGGCGCCGCCACCCCGCTCGGACGGCGTCGTTTCGACGCGCAATCTGCCGTGCTTTTTTTACGAAGCCGCGAACGAAAATGCGGAAGAAGGCGAATTCCGTTTTCGATTTTCGCCGCCGGACGAAGGCCTATACGGGGTTCGCGTGATTGTTTCGACGCCGTCTAGCAAATGCAACACCGACATCGAAACGTTTCGCGCGGGCGTCCCTGCCAGTCCCGGCATCGCCCGCGTGAAACCCGGTGAGCGCGTGTTGCGTTTGGATGACGGAACGATTTTTGCCCCGGTGGGCTACGACCTCGGACGGTTTGGTGCGAAAGACGGCGTCGAGACATTTCGAACGAAATTCATCGAACTCGGACGTCTCGGCTGCAATGCGGCGAGTATCGCACTGTCGCGTCTGATGCCGCTGGAAGGCCCTGAAGCCGGGCGCATCAACACTCAAGTCGCCGACGCATTGGACGCGATTTTCCGCGAGGCTCAGACGCGAAACATTAAGCTGATCTTCGCGCTCGAAACGGGTGGCGATATCGGCAAAGGCAGTTCGACGCATCCGTATTTCGGCGAAATGGGCGGACCGTTGCTGGCGTCTCCAGAATATTTTCGCGACGCCCGAACGCGAAAATATTTCCTCGCGCTGATGAGTTACGCTGCCGCGCGTTACAGCGCTTACCGCTCGCTGCTGTCGTGGGAGATCATGCGCAACATCGACGACGCGTGGCCGCTCGCATTGAAGAAAAATCCCGGTGACAAAACGATGACGCCAGCCGAAATCGATCTGGCGCGCAGAGGCCGTCGCGACGTGGAAGAATGGCTTGCGCTCGTCGCGCAGCAATTGCGCG
>JANXLS010000828.1 GCA_025355035.1 Planctomycetota bacterium
TTCCACTCCTTCTGAATCTTCTTCATCTGCGTGCGCAGCACTTCCGCCTTGTCGCGGAACTCCGCGGCAATTTCGAAATCCTGCCCGGCAACCGCCTGCTCCTTCTCCATCTCAAGCGCCGCGATTTGCCGTTCCATCTCTTTCATGTCCGGCGGTCGCGTCATCTTGCTCAAGCGCACCCGCGAACCGGATTCGTCGATCACGTCAATCGCTTTGTCCGGCAGGAATCGACCCGTGATGTAACGGTCCGATAGCTTCACCGATTCCGCAATGGCTCCGTCCGTAATCGTGACGCGGTGATGCGCTTCATACCGATCGCGCAGACCTTTAAGAATCAGCACCGCTTCGTCCTGCGACGGCGGATTGACGATGACCGACTGGAAGCGTCGCGCCAGCGCAGAATCTTTTTCGATGTACTTGCGATACTCGTCCAGCGTCGTCGCGCCGATGCACTGCACTTCGCCGCGCGCCAGAGCCGGCTTCAACACGTTGCTGGCGTCGATGCTGCCTTCCGCGCCACCCGCTCCGACCAGCGTGTGCAATTCGTCAACGAAGAGAATCACGTTCTTCGATCGCCGCACTTCGCTCATCACCGCTTTGATGCGTTCTTCAAATTGACCGCGATATTTCGTCCCCGCAACCATCATCGCCAGATCCAGCACCACCACGCGTTTTCCACGCAGCAAATCCGGCACGTCGCCGTCGATCACCATCTGAGCAAAGCCTTCGACGATCGCCGTCTTGCCGACTCCCGCTTCGCCCAACAGCACCGGATTGTTCTTCGAGCGCCGCGCCAGAATCTGCAGCACGCGTTCGATTTCGTTCTTGCGTCCGATGACCGGATCGAGCTTCCCTTCGCGCGCCAGTTCCGTGAGATCCCGGCCAAAGCTGTCCAGCGCCGGCGTCTTGCTGTCTTGTTTGGCTTTGTCCTGAGCGCCCGCGCTCGCGGCCGCACCACTGCCTTCCGCTGAGCTCGCTGCGGGTTCGCCGTCTTTGCCCTGCGCCGTTTCAGCGCCCAGGAATTCCATGACTTCGCTGCGAACGTCATCGAGCTTCAACCCGAGATTCATCAACACTTGCGCGGCGAGGCCTTCCTGTTCGCGCAACAATCCGAGCAGCAAATGCTCGGTGCCCACGTAATTGTGATCCAACGCGCGGGCCTCGTCGATCGCGAACTCCAGCACCTTCTTCGCACGCGGCGTAAAAGGGAGTTGGCCGATCGTCACCACATCCGGCGCCGACTTGACAAGCTTCTCGACTTCGAGGCGGACTTTCTCTAAGTCCACTTCGAGGTTCTCCAATACATTGGCCGCAACTCCCGACCCTTCTTTTACGAGGCCGAGCAGAATGTGCTCTGTCCCGATATAGTCGTGATTGAATCGCTCAGCTTCCTGCCGGGCAAATGCCATAACCTTGCGCGCGCGATCAGTGAACCGGTCAAACATAGCTTTCTATCCTCGGTAATTTCATCTCGTTTAATGCAGGACGTCTGCTGATAACAATCTTAGCAAACTTTCGTAAACAAACTAATGGCTATCGGCACTTTCTGCGCGCATTTCAACGGCTCCGCACATATTGCTTTCATGTCCGACCCCTGTTTAACAAGCAGTTTTGCGGCCAAAAATTCGCGACGCTCAAAATGCCCAAGCGATCTTCTGGACGCCGTACGTTTGAGCCGTGAATTCCCTGAACACCAATTTAACGCTTCCCACAAATCGCGCCATATTGACGCGTTTTTAATCCTTCTATTCGCACCAAATCTAACCGTTTGCGAAACACATGCCCTCATTTCGGAAAAAAATAAAAGCGCCGAAAAATTCAGATTCCATTTGACATGCAACCAAAAGGTTGCATAATGAATCCGTGGATACCAAAGACGACACTGTGTTCAAGGCGCTCGCGGACTCCAGCCGCAGGCAACTCTTGGATCGACTCTACGAAAAGAATGGACAGACGCTCCGCGAACTTTGCGAGCGCATGGACATGACGCGGCAGGCTGTGACCAAGCATCTCAGGCTTCTGGAGGCTGGGAATCTTGTCGTCACTGTCTGGCGCGGACGCGAGAAGTTGCACTACCTCAATCCCGTCCCGATCAATGAAATCGCGGACCGCTGGATCGCCAAATACGATCGCACGCATGTGCAGGCGCTCGACTTACTCAAAAAAGCACTCGAGGACAACGACAATGGATAAGCCCAATTTTGTGTACGTCACCTACATTCAAACCACCGCCGAAAAACTCTGGAAAGCGTTGATCACTCCCGAATTCCAGCGGCAATACTGGTTCGATATCGCCTTCGAAACCGACTGGCGCGTCGGGTCGAATTTCGTCGCGCTCAGCACCGATGGAACCAGAGGCATTTCCGGCAAGGTCCTGGAATTCGACCCCCCGCACCGCATGTCCTACACCTTTATCCCCAAGCAAGCCCCGAAAGGCAGCGAGCACGACACCGGCTCGCGCGTGGTCATGCAACTTGAAACCTTGGGCGCCCAAGTCAAACTGACAGTTACCCACGACCATTTCGCGCCGGGATCCACACTCATCGATTCCATCAGCCAGGGCTGGCCGGCGGTCCTGTCCGGACTCAAGAGCCTCCTGGAAACCGGAAAAGCGCTCGAAATATCCGGCCCCTGTGCGAGCAAGAAATAGAGTTCGAGCGTAGCGAGCCTTTGCCGTTGCCCTTTCCTGATTGGGGAGAGGGCCAACGCAGGTACTCCTTGCGCGGGGTGAGGGGAGAGCGTGAGTCTTTACCTGTACGCAGTCAATAATCCGTGATGTGCATCCCGCCAACGACAGCCCCAGCCGTCGTTGGCCATTTTATTCGAACCGATTTTTCCCCATCGCATCCCCAAAAATAAACCCCCGTTATTCATTCCTTCGCGCCTTTGTGCCTTTGTGTTAAAAAATGAAGTCGCGCGAAGTTTCAAACACGTTCATTTCACTCCCATCATGTCCTTCACGGTCGGCAAAATAGCGTCGGCCCAGATCTGATACCCCTTGGCGTTCGGGTGCAGCGCGTCAGGCATGATGTCTTTGGGCAGATCTTTATTTTCGTCCAGGAATTTGTCGCTGATATCGAGGTATTTGATCGTCTTGCCGCCGTCGTCAAGTTTGGCGACGATTTCGTTGACGGCGATGTTCTTATCCCGGGCCTTGTTGTTTTCGGCTTTCGGTCCGCGCGGGAAAATGCCAAGGAGCAGGACTTTTGTGCCGGGCAGGCGCTTCTGCGTTTCCTTGACGATGGTCGTAATTCCCAGCGCGACGTCTTCCTTGGAATCACCACCGTTGTTGGTGCCGATCATCAACACGAACAGCTTGGGCTTAATGCCATCGAGTTCACCGTTTTGGATGCGCCAAAGGACGTGCTGAGTGCGGTCGCCGCTGATTCCGAAATTGGCGGCTTTGAGCGGGGCGAAGTTTGCGTCCCAAATCTTTTTACCGCCGCCGCGCCAACCGTCGGTGATCGAATCGCCCATAAAGAGCAGGTCGATGTCGCCCTTTTTGGCGACGGCGAGGAAGCCATCGTGGCGTTCCTTGTTCTTGATTGCCGGCGTGATGGTCGCCGGTTCTTTTTTGGCGGCATCTTCCGCTCGGACGGAGAGGACCGTTGAAACAAGGACGAGAGAGAGCACGAAGGTTATGGGCAGAGGGCGCATGGCAATTCCTTTATATAAGGGGTTGAACACAACTACACCACCGGCGAGGCGGTTCCCCATATTTTCGAAAATCTCAATTCGACAAGTATCCGGCGGTTACGTATAAAACAACATTGAGAACGCTGGAGTAAGCTCAATCTTGACTGGAGGATGCAGAGATTATGATGAGATTTGCCTTGTTTGTCGCGCTATGTGTCTGTTCGCTTGTCACGTTTGCTGAAGAAATCAAACCCGCTAATGTGGGCGAACAGTTGCCGCCGATCGTGGCGACGGACGAAAATGGCGCGCAGCATTCATTGAATCTGTACAAGGACAAGAGCGGCGTTGTTATTTTCTTCTTCCCGAAGGCGTTCACGGGCGGATGTGTCTGCGAAAACGCGGGCTTCCGCGATTACATCGGCAAGTACAGCGACAAGGGCTACACGATCCTCGGCGTTTCGCGCGACATTCCCGAGACGCTCGTGAAGTTCAAACAGATCTACCGTCTCAACTACACGCTGCTGTCCGACCCGGACGACAAACTGGCGTCGCAACTCGGGGTCACCGGCGGCAAGCGCGATACCGTCATTGTCGGCAAAGATGGCCGCGTCGTAAAAATCCTCCGCAACGTCGACGCCCCCACGCACCACAAAACCTTGATCAAAGACCTGCAGTAAAAAAAGTGCCGAGTGCCGACCTCCTCGGCAATCGGCACACGGCAC
>JANXLS010000861.1 GCA_025355035.1 Planctomycetota bacterium
CGCGCAATGCGCCGTAGGACTGTCACATTTCAGTTACTACTAACTTTAAAGCAGAAAATTGTGGTGCGGCCGTCCCGCCTGCAAAGGCAATGCGGGCGGGACGCCTGCGCCACAATTTGTTACTCGGGCTTGTCTTTGTTCCAATTGACGATGTCGTCGCTGTTTTTATCGCCGTCTTCGTACTGGCCATTGGGGCCGGGGGAGATGAGGCGAAAGTCGCGTTTGTTTGGAACTTGGTTGTGATAGTCGTGGTGGTGCAGGTAATAGATGGGGTGCTTCCATTGGTCAGCGAAGGCGGTGTCGCCGTTGCCAGTTGAGTCGCAGGTGGGGATGTCGCCGGGCTGGAGGTAGGGGCCGCCTTTTTTGGTTGTTGTCAAACACGCGTGAAGACTTTGCGCGCCTTTGAGTCCGTCGCCGTCGGAGGGCGGGTAGTCGTCGAAATCGCCGGCGTAACGGTCGAGCGCGGACTTGAGCAATTGGAAGTGCGACTTGGTCAAATTGATGCGGGCATTTTTTTGGACGATGCCCATCGTTCCAAAGATCGCGGCGCTGAGGACGGCGATGATGGTGATGACCGTGAGCAGTTCGAGCAGGGTGAATCCAGCTCGGGCGTGAGGCATGTTGCGCATTGAATTTCGAGCTCCAAACAAACGGTCCACGACCTATTTCTTTTCTTCGGCTTTTTTGTCTTCGGGCTTCGCGGGTTCTGCGATGAACTTAACGTCGCCGGAGGTGTCTTTCATCGTATCCGAGACACCGCGTTTGACGATCGCGATGTTGTTGATTGTGGCGTTGATGGTGGCGTTGGGTGCGGCGACGATGAAGACCCCCATGGAAAGCGTCTTGGGAGCGGCTTGAAATTTCAACGGAACTTTTCCGATCAGGACTCCGTTTACCAACAGTCGGCACATGCAATCGGCAGCGTTGATGCCGTCGGTTTCGATGCCGAGGCGCACGCGTCCGGACGCGGGCCATTCTTTGCCGGTCGGCTTCCATTCGGCGTTCATGATGGAGCTGTCGCGGACCCAGACTTTGAGTTCGTTGCTGACGTCCTTGCCGAATTGCAATTCGAAGGCCGGGTTGGGGCCGGTGCCGGAGGCGATGCGAAGTCCGAATTCGGCGGCGCTTCCCGGCGCAATGTTCAGGTCGGCTTCGAGGCGTTCGAATTTGGCCGCGAAGGGGAACGGGCGAACGAGGTACAACGGGCTGCCTTGTGCCTGGCCTTGAGTGCCGTTGATCGTGGCCTGACCGTTGGACATGGCGAATTTCAATTGGCCCGGATTGAAGGGACGCCAGCCTTGCGGCCAGTCGGTACCGGAGAAATGGACGTATTCCATTTCGCGGTCGTCCTGCTTGTAGATGGTTTGCAGCGCGGTGGCGGCGTAGGCGCAATCGCCGTCGGCCGCGAGTGCTTTTTGGAAGCAGTCGATCGCGCGATCCTTGTCGCGTTCCCAGTTGGCGATGTAGCCGCGGCCGCATTGCGCCGGGGCGTTGATGGGGTCGAGTTCGAGCGCTTTTTTGAAGAGCACGGCGGCTTCTTCGAACTTCTGCGACTGCAACAAGGCGAGGCCTTGGCCGGCGAAATAATCGGCGGCGTCGGGGGTTTTGGAGTCGAGTTCTGCGGCTTTGGCGAAAGCGGCTTTGGCTTCGTCGTATTTCTTGCGGCGCAGCAACGTGGCTCCGAGCGCGCCATTTGCCGGGGCGTAAGCGGGGCTGAGTTTCACGGCGCGTTTGTAGGCGTCTTCGGCTTTGCCAAGTGCGGTCTCGGCCGCGGGGGAATCGTTGCGGCGCTTGGCTTCGTCGGCTTCCCGGAAGCGGCGTTCGCCGATGAAATACTGGATGTAACTGTCGGGCGCGTCGGAGTTGAGGACTTCGTTGAGCTTCTGATTTGCGGCCAGCTTGCGTTGGACGCCGCCGCCACCGGTGGCATCTTTGTCTTTGCCGGATTTCAGATCGTCGTACTTCGATTGGCGATCGAGCATGGCGGACCAGGCGAGAATCAGGCGCGGCTGGCCGGCTTTGGCGTCGAGGGAATCTTTGATGTAATTCTTGGCTTCTACTTTGGCGAGCGATTCGGGGTCGCCTTTAAAGATGAGCGACATGGCCTGGATCTGCAAGGCTTCAGCGCAATTGTTGTCGAGATTGAGGATGCGGTTGCAGTCGGCGAAGGCGTCGTCGTAGCGCTTGTTCATCATTTCGGCGGTGGCCAGACCGATCAGGGAGTTGCGGTGTTCAGCGTTGATGGTGAGAGCTTGTTGAAACGATTGTTCGGCGGCGGGGAAATCGCCGATACGGATTTGGACGTAGCCAAGCCCGGAGAATGCGGAGGCGTTGCGGGAGTTGACAGTCGTCAAGTCGGTGAAGATTTTCTTCGCACTGTCGGCTTTGCCGAGGCGCAGTTGAAGATTGGCATAGGCGAGAACGACATCGTCGTCGGTGGACGCGAGTTTGTAGGCTTTGGAGAGATCCTTTTCGGCTTCATCGAGTTTGCCGAGGGCCAGGAGGGCTTGGCCGCGCAGCATGACGTTGCGCGCTTTTTGCGGGCCGAGGCCAACGAGTTTTTCACCGATGGCGAGGGCTTTTTCATTCTGGTCGGCGGCGAGGTAGAGGGAGCCGAGAAGTTGCGAGAGACCTTCGTCGCGGCGCGATGCGATGGTGCGTTCGAGGAGCGGCATGACTTTGGCGTTAAGGTTGAAACGCGTGACGGCTTTGGTTGCAATGCGCAACAGGTTGATGGGATCGTTCGCGTATTTTTTGGATAGGCGGTCAAACTCTTCTTCCTTCGTGGCCTTCTTGCGTTGGTTGGCGATTTCGCTTTTGTTGAGCGTTCGCGCGAAACGCCCGTTGTCGAAGCGGAAGGTTCCATCGTCCTGTTCGGAGATTTTTCCGATCAACTTCGTGCCGTCTTTAAGGATGACCTGGTCTTCCTTGTAAACGTTGAAATCAGTGTCGTCCTCGGCGCAAAACGCATGTGACACAACGAAAACAGTGATGCCGAAGAGCATCGACAGGAGGACATTTGCGCGACGGAGCGGCGGGATTGCTGCCGCCAACCTTGCGCCATTGAGAGAATAAAGAGTTCGATTCATAACCACCACTGATTGTTGAGACGTAAATGGAATGGGTTTAACTGCCTGTAAATGCAGGATGGCCTGTCTGTCGTGCGCACATCGAACGAAATTCATTTTGGAGCCTTCACCGGTGGAGCGATATCGGCAGCGGAGGGCGGGGCAAATTCGTCTCCGAAGCGAGGGAGCTTTTCGGCGCCTTCGAGCGACGGGCCTGGATCAGGGAGCAGTTGCGGCGGGCGCTTGACGGAGACGGTTGGGATGTCCAGTTCCACCGGGCGGAATTGCGTGATGACTTTTTCGGGAACGAAGACGAAGAGGCGCGCAGCGATGTAGGGATCGGGGCCGCCACTCACAAAATAGACTTCCTTGTCGTCCTGCAGTTTGGCGCTCGTGTCGAGTTCGACTTCGACGGGTTGGACTTTGGCTTCGGTCAGTTCTTTGGGCAATGGGCGAGCCCAGTTGGAAGAGAGGCTCCAGCCGGTCCAGACGAGGGCGAGGACCAAGAGGACGCGGCCGAGTTGCGCGTCGAGGAATTCGATGATGAAGTCTTTCATGGTGTTCATTTGGGCTCCACTATTTTTACTCTCGCGCGCGTTGGGTTGAACCGCGCCTACACCTCACCCCTGGCCCCTCGCCCCCAAGGGGAGAGGGGAGCACGGGTACTGCTCGCTAATAGCCATCGGAATCGACGGTGCGGGAACGATTGTCTTTCTTTAAGGAGATGCTTAGGGCTTTGACTTCGGATTCGCGTAAGAGAGCTGAGACGGCGACGCTCATTTCGAGGAGTTTTTCTCCGGCGCTGGACGAGGCGTTGGCGACGCTGACGTGGAAACCTTTGACGCAGAAATAGCCGCGGCGGTCTTCGCTGTCGGGGCGGCCTGAGGTCGGTTGGCCCAATTCGTAGAGCAGTTGGGTGATGTAGCGTTCGGTGGAGCGGACGACGACTTTCATGGGGATTTGGACGAGTCGGTCGATCTCTTCGAGTTTTTCGTCGTCCTTGTCTTTGTCGCCTTTCTTCTTGGGCTTTGCCTTTTTCGTTTCAACGGCGGGAGCTTCTTCTTCGTCAGGAGACTTTTCTTTGTTCTTGACTTTTTCTTCGTCGGGCAATGGAATGATTTCGGGTTTGAAGTAATCGACGGCGGCGATCTCTTCGATCTTGCAATCTTTCGTGTTGGGATCTTTGACTTCTTTACAAGCGGTCAGGAAGCGATCGACCATGGCGAGGCGGAGGAGGTTGAGAGCGTCGGAAGAGCCTTCGTCGCCGAAGCGGACAGAGA
>JANXLS010000868.1 GCA_025355035.1 Planctomycetota bacterium
CTACGCTCGCAGTCTCTTTGGCAACGCGCAGGTCAATCGTAGCGGCAAGCCGATTAAGAAAATGTAAAAATCCTGCCATTTTCGCCGCAAAATTCCGAAAATTGATATTGCAACTCTAGGTGCAGCGACTAAAATCTTGCTCGGCGTTTGCCGAAGGATCGGCACGCCAGAATCAACATGAAATGCACCCGGGCGTATTGCGAGTGGGACTGGATCGACCAAGGGGAGCACGATGGATTTCAGACGAAATTGGAGTGATTTTTCGTTTGCCAAACGCATTTCGTTTGTATGCGCGATGGCGGTGGTTTTCAGCTTGCAAGCGGGCGAGGTTCAGTCGGTATCGGCGGGGCATTCGGAACCTGTTTACGAGTGCCTTTACAGCAACGGTTATTATTCGACCATCATTGGCAATACAACACTTAAAGATTCTAAAATCTGCCGCGCGTGCAACACGGAAATTTGCGTTCCGGGGTTCAAAAACCCGATGCCGATCCGTGCGGTGATGCAACCGGGCGAAGCGCCATTGGTGGTGGTGTTGCTCGGATGCCAGGGCAAGATTAACGACCCTTTGGCGAAAGTGTGGGTCAATTGGCTGAGCGAAGCGGGCAATCACGTCCTGACGTTCCAATCGTCATTGAGCTCGGAATTCATTATGTCGAGTGGCCGCGGCGTGGCGGGGAATATTTTAAACGAAGCGGAGTGCGTACGGGACATCATCGGTGCGTTTTTGAACTCACCGAACGTCAAAGGGCGCGTGACGAAAGTCGGCATCGTTGGCATGAGCTATGGCGGGATTCAGGCGTTGCTGATCGGGAAAATGGTTGTCGATAAAAAAGTGGATTACAAGATTGACGCGATCCGCGCGTTTTCACCGCCGATCGACATGATGGAGTCGGCGAAGTTGATCGACCGCTGGTGGCGGGAAGACCGCTGGAATTACACGTTGCCTCAACTGTACTTGAAGATCTCCAAGCACAAGCCGATTTCTCCCGGCGCTCAGATTCCGTTCTCGGATTCGTTCATGCGTGCGGGAGTGGCGGCATCGTTCCGTGTTCCGTTTTCTGAGATTGTTGACGTGAGCGACACAACGTACGACCTGCACATACTTCCGAATGCAGATTCGACGGAAGTGGCGATGCGTTCGGATTATGCGGCAACTTACGGTTTTTCGCGCTTCATGCAGCAGTGCACGTATCCCTATTGGAAAGAGAAGCAGAATCTGAACAGTTTTGCGGACTTGAACGCTGTTGCGCGATTGACAAATGTGCTGTTGCATCAGCCGGAATTCACGCAGGCGATTATTGCTTGTGATGATCCGCTGAACCTGTCGGAAGATTTGGAATTGCTGAAGAAGTGCACATCCTGCAACCACCTCACGATTCTCAACGGCGGCGGACACCTCGGGTTCGTCAACGATCAGTGGACGCATGCGAAGTTGAACAATCTTTTTAAAGAATAAGTTCGGAGTGTCCGTTCAGCCCTGACTTTTTGTAACTCACGCAGAGGCGAAGAGAATCGCCATTACCACTCTATTCGCCCATCAACGCTGCGTGCTGCGCCTGTTTCTTTCATCTCTTTTTAAAAGGTCGTGCGAACGTCCTTGCACTCCAATCGGGACGCGCTATATTTCTGGCACTTCAATGCTGGATTTGGCGTAAAAAACTCATTCGCGGCCCCCTCATTTTCGGTGGAATTGGCTTGCGTTTGTGGAATTGGATTTTGCATGGCGATATCGACTTTCGTTTTTTGGGTGACCGCACTGATGACCGTCAGTAGCGCGTTGGTCGTGGTGGGTGCGAAGAACATTCTGCACGCAGCCTTCGCGCTCTGCATCTGCTTCCTCGGTGTCGGCGCGTTCTACGTCATGTTGCACGCCGATTTCGTCGCTGCCGTCCAGCTGATTGTCTACGTTGGCGGCATTCTCGTATTGATCATGTTTGCCATCATGTTCTCCTCTAACGTCAACGAAGACACCTCCGCCGAACGACGTGGATGGTTCAGCATAACAACCGGCGGCCTTGCAGCGCTGGCTATTTTCATCGGCTTGTGTTTCCTTGTGAAACGCCTTGATGCGCCTTTGAGCCACCAGAATAAATTCGCGTCAGTCGACTACGTGAACACAGTGGGTGTGATTCCATCCACAGCCAGCAAAGAAGACGTCGCGCTTTTGGAAAAAAATCACGCTCTCGTCGCCCGAATTGCGACGTTGAGCGACATGGACGCGCACGCCGCCATCACCCAACAAGCTGCGACGCCGAAAGACGCAGACGATTTGTACAAGGCGTGGCAGCAATTCAGAGGACATTACGGCATCGGACACAAATTGACGGGCGAATACATCCTCCCGTTTGAAGTCGTCTCGATGCTGCTCTTGGCAGCGCTGGTTGGAGCCGTCGTGATCGTTCGCAAGGAGTTGAATTAATCATGGATTGGTTGACCGGCGGACCCAATGTATTGAGCAACTACCTGATTCTCTCGGGGTTCCTTTTTGCGTGCGGAATCTTCGCGATGGTGAGCCGCCGCAACGCGGTTGGCATCCTCATGGGCGTTGAATTAATTCTCAACGCTGCCGGGATCAACTTTGTCGCCTTTGCCCGGTTTGGGCACAGCAAGATCGACGGCAACCATTTGGACGGACAGATTTTTACGCTCTTTATCATTATCCTCGCCGCCGCGGAAGCTGTTGTGGCGCTGGCGCTGGTGTTGGCCGTCTTTCAAACGCACAAAACAATTGCGTTGAACGAAGTCGACGAAATGCAGATGTAGCGGTGCAGTCGGAGTGTGGGGATTTAGCGACTCAGCATGAATAACGACCTGTTCATTTACTTGCCCGCGGGCATCCTATTCGTCCCGCTGTTGGCCTTCGCCGTGATCCTCTTCTTCGGCAAGCAGCTTAACGCCATCGCGGATCGCATTGCGATCGCGGCGATGGGCACATCGTTCCTGCTGGCGTTGTGTCTCTTCAGGCACGTTTCGCCGATGGGTGCCTACGTTCAGTCGCACCCGATCATCAACTCATTCTCCTGGATCCAACTCGCTGGCGTCAATTTCCAGATGGGTTTCCTCGTCGATCAACTCTCCGCCGTCATGTGTTGCGTGGTGACAGGCCTGGCGACGATCGTTCTTGTTTACTCCATGTTTTACATGCACGGCGACACGATGTATCGCCGCTACTTTGGTTTCATGTGCTTCTTCTGCTTCGCCATGCTCGGCATCGTGCTTTCCAGTAACCTGCTGATGACGTATGTCTTCTGGGAATTGGTTGGCTTGGGCAGCTACTTCCTGATCGGCTTTTGGTTCTACAAACCTGTCGTTGCAAAAGATCATCACTATCAGGAATTGAAAGCACCCTACGCGACGGGCATTGATGAACGCTTCCTCTCTCCCGCCCACGCGCAAAAAAAAGCGTTCGTCATGAACCGCATCGGTGATTTTGGATTTGCCATCGGCATCGGTCTGTTCGCGACGACGATTCTTGGAGTTGCTGGCAGCGCCGAATACAAAGCGCTGAACTTCAACAACGGCCCCTTGAACTTCGACACGCTCTACCTCGCCAAAGAAAAAGGCATCTTCGACCATATGACGTTGATGGGACTGTCCGGCAATTCGTTGCTAACGATCGCCGGAATCTTCACGTTCATGGGCGCGATGGGGAAGTCCGCTCAATTCCCGCTGCACACATGGCTCCCGGACGCGA
>JANXLS010000885.1 GCA_025355035.1 Planctomycetota bacterium
CGCGATAGAAGGCAAGGGGCCGCTTGATCCGTTGGATCGACCGTTCGCGGGACGGAAATATTCGGCCGTCGATCAGGGCTACAAATACGCGATCAATTTGCAGTGCGATTGGATCGTCGTCACGTCCATGCGGCAGACGCGTTTGTACTATAAAGGGGCGGATCAGCAGACGTACGAGTGCTTCGACATTGAACGCATCGCCAACGACGATCTGCACCTCAAGCGCTTCATTTACTTGCTGGGAGCGGAGCGCGTTGTCCCGGCGGCTGGTGGGCGTTGTCATTTGCATGATCTGCTCGCGGCTTCCGAAAAAGCCGGGCAGGAATTGACGAAAGAGTTTTATGTCCAATACGCCGGAATAAGACAGGATAGTTTTGAAAAGTTGCGCGCGGCCAATCCCAGCGTTGCTGCCGGCGAAGTACTGACCGCGACTCAAAAACTGCTGGACCGCGTGCTCTTCTGCGCGTTCTGCGAAGATCGTGGCTTGCTTCCGGCGGACACGCTGGCGACGGCCTATGCGCATTCAGATCACTACAATCCCCGCCCGATCTGGGAGAATTTTCGCGGATTGTTTCGCGCGGTGGATGCAGGGAATAAGGCGCTCAAAATTGACGCCTATAATGGCGGATTGTTTGCCGTCGATCCCGTGCTTGATGCCTTGATTGTTCCCGACGCGGTTTGCAAATACTTTCGCGAGCTTGGCGATTACGACTACCGTCCGCCGACTACCGCCGCGGAATCGGATGATCGACCGGATGCGCGGGTCGTGGACGTGGATATTCTCGGGCACATCTTCGAGCAGTCGATCTCCGACCTGGAGCATCTCCGCAATAAATTGAACGCGGGTGCGCCGCTCGATGACGCACCGCCTGACGATAAGCAGCGTACCCGCCGCCAGAAAGAAGGCGCGTTTTACACGCCGGCGTTTATCACCCGATACATCGTCGCGCAAACGCTCAATCCCGTTTTGGCCGATCGTTTTGAGTCGCTGCGAGCAGAGCACGAGAAAAGCGCCGCCGCGACGGCCAAACGTGTTTTCGCCGATCCGCGCGCGCATTCGTCGGATACGGTTAATGAGAATCAACGCAAAACGCTCGTCAAATTCTGGCACGCCTGGCAAGACGAATTGGAAAACATCCGGCTGCTCGATCCCGCTTGCGGCAGCGGCGCTTTTTTGATCGAAGCGTTCGATCAAATGCTGGCGCAATATCAGGACGTCAACGCGCGCTTGAAAGATTTGCGCGGCGAAGCCACGCTGTTCGATCCTGACCGCACCATCCTGGAAAAGAATCTGTACGGCGTGGATTTGAACGCGGAGGCCGTTCAAATCTGCCGCCTGTCGCTCTGGATCAAAACCGCACAGCGCGGCAAGGCGCTGACCAGCCTGGACCACACTGTCCGTTGGGGCAACAGCATCATCGACGACGACGCGGTGCATCCGCGCGCGTTCGATTGGCGCGGCGCGTTCCCAGAGGTGTTCGCGTCGGGCGGATTCGATGTAGTGATCGGAAATCCGCCGTATGTCCGCCAGGAACAGCTCAGCCCGTACAAGCCGTTTCTGGAAAAAGCGTACAAGAGTTTTCACGGCAT